>JAUMFR010000127.1:0-3216 GCA_032119755.1 Solirubrobacterales bacterium
CTCACTTGCCTCAGGCGGGTCTGGCGGAGTGGGCGGAGCGGGAGGCACAGCGGACTCACTTGCCTCGGGAGCTGATGCAGGCTCTGGAACAGACGGGGGAGTGACCGCCGTCTCCATTTCGGTCGGCTGAGGGGCAGCAGGGGCTTCCGGACGCACCGGCGCGTCGAGGCTCGGGGGCTTCTCGAGAATCGACTCCGAGCCCGCAGGCGGTGCAGAGTCACTCTCTACCGGGGCCAGGTTCGACGGCTCCTCCGCCTCGGCGAAGATCGCCTCCTCACCAAATGCCTCCGGGCGGTCACCGCCTTCGAACGCTTCAACTTCGAGCTTCCGCACCTCGTCCTCGCGAGCGCCGTGGCGCCGCTTGAGTTCGAGATGATCCTTGATTGCGTCGTCGAGAATTCCCATAGGTAATGACTTACCAGAACAGAGTAGGCGCTCCAGCCGCTGGTTTGGAGTATCCGATTGCAGCCTGACAGGAAGCGCCCATCTCCACTCGATGTGCCTGCCCCGGATGGCAAGCAGGGGCTGACAGCCTATCCTGCAGGCACGAATCACGAGAGAGCCAAGCTCTCTCGCGCGGGGCTATAGCTCAGATGGGAGAGCGCCTGGATCGCACCCAGGAGGTCGCCGGTTCGAATCCGGCTAGCTCCACTTGACCGATGTCCTGGACACTCCGCCGCCCGAGCTATGGCTGGCGAGGCATGGGGAAACGGAGTGGACGGTCAGCCGCCAGCACACGGGATCGACCGACATCCCGCTGACCGACCGGGGCAGAGAGCAGGCACGTGAACTGCTTCCGAGCTTCGAGGGTATCGACTTCGATCTGGTGCTCTCCAGTCCAGCGAGCAGGGCGGTCGAGACCGCCGAACTGGCCGGCTTCGAGCCCGAAATCGACCAACGTCTGCGCGAGTGGGACTACGGTGACTACGAAGGTCTGACGACCGTGGAGATCCAGCGTGACCGGTCCGGGTGGTTCCTGTTCCGGGATGGCTGCCCGAACGGAGAGGATCCAACCGGTATCGGACAGCGGCTGGAGCCCCTGCTGGATGAATTGCGGGGGATGAGCGGCCAACGGATCGCCATGTTCGGGCACGCTCACTGCTTTCGAGCCCTGGCTGGCTGCTGGCTCGGACTCGGCGCGGAGTCGGGCAGAGCCCTCACCCTGGGAACTGCTTCGCTTTCGGTAATCGGGGTCGAACACGGTAGACCTGCGATAGCTCACTGGAACGCCGTTCCTCTGGTCAAGTCACCTACACCAGCGTCGACACTGGACGCAACCCGTCGCAGCTGACGGCGCCTTGCGCCTACCATCATCGAGATGCGAATCGACAGACAACTGGAAGGTCCGGAGCCCTCGTTCTCGGTCGAGCTATTCCCACCGAAAGACGAGAAGGCCCGTCAGGCAATGCTCGAGACGGTCGAGGAGCTCGGTGTGCTCCAACCCGACTTCTTCTCCGTCACCTATGGAGCGGTTGGAGCGACACGCGATGGCACCCTCGAGACCGTGACCGCGATCAAACGAGATCTTGGCTTCGATGCGATGGCCCATCTGAGTTGCGTGGGTGAAACCACCGAGGGTCTGCGTACGATCCTCGACCGGCTCGATGAAGCTGGAATCGAGAACGTCCTTGCTCTGAGGGGAGATCCGCCGCGGGGGGAAGGCGAGTTCGAACCCGTCGAAGGTGGTCTAAGTGGCTCTGCGGAGCTCGCCGAGCTGATCTCCAAGCAGTACCCACAGATCGCGATCGGAGCGAGCTGCTTCCCGGAGGTCCATCCGGAGGCCGAGAGCCTCGACGAGGATCTCGCTTATCTGCGAGTCAAGGTGGACAGCGGTGCCAGCTTCCTGATCACGCAGCTCTTCTTCGACAACGACCTCTACTTCGATTTCGTGTCAGCGGCCAGAAAGGCGGGCATAGAGGTACCGATCATTCCCGGATTGATGCCCATTTCCAGCTACTCGGCGATAGAGCGCATGGCCGGTCTGTGTAAAGCCTCGATCCCGGATCCGTTGCGTGAGTCGATGCTTGCGCTGGGCGGCGACACAGAGGCGGAAGCGGAGCTGGGAGTCGCCTACGCCTCACAACAGGCCACCGATCTGATGCGGCGGGGTGCCCCGGGGATCCACTTCTACTCTCTGAACCGTTCCTACGCGACGCGCTCGATACTCGCCTCGCTCAGGGCCTCGAGGCCGTGGGAACACGCCGAGGGTGACTTGGCTGCCGAAGTCAGCTGATCAGCCGACGAAGCGATAAGCAGGGAAGTAGCTCCCGGCCCGTTCGGCAACACTCGGGTCGGAGAGTCGTTCGTAGGCCTCGGGATCGCAAACCAACTCGTGGGTGACGAAGGGGAGATCGTCGTTGGCGAACCCCCGCTTGAACCGATCGAGAGAGTCATCCGGGGTGACGCCGCCTCCCAGATTCAGAGGAAGTCCGATCTCGTCGGAGAGCCCGATCATCGAGTCGAAGAGGTTCTTCATCGGAGAGTCGGCCAATCCCGCTTCCGTCGTGCCGCCGAGGAAGTAGTGCAGGATCCCGTCACTTCGAACCGCGATCGCTCCGGCCAGGATCTCTGACTGATTGCTCGCGATGACGAGCCAGGCCGCCTGGCTGCCGAGGAGCGTCTCGAAGTAGGAATCCTCGAAGAGGTAACGGGGAGATGCGGCGGTCCGTGACATCGTCTCGGCGTATGCGCGCGAGAATCCGGCCAACTGAGTGGGACCAACCTCGGGTCCGTGCACGACCTCGAGCTCCCAGCCTCGACGCAGGTTGCGACGGATCTGCTCCCTCAGTCGCTTGCGCACACCACTCTCCCGGGCCGGATCGGCAATCCAGACCCGTGAGCGCTCGCTGCCGCCAGTGAGCGCCGGTGGGACTCCGATGGCATCACGGACGAAGACGCTGACGAGTCCACTCGGCGCCCAGTCGAGAGCGGCCGCGTCGACCGGGCCGGCGGCGGCCTTCGCAGCCCCCGGGTAGCCGTAGGGAGAGACGGCGTCGAGCATCCCGACGCCGGGGATCTCTCTGACCAGCAGCGGGAGCACGGGGCCGTCCTCGGTGAGCGTCAGCGAATGGGTGACGCCCTCGGCGCTGAAGAACTCCGGGCTCCGGAAGAAGTGTTCGGGTTCGCTGGCGGAGTTCCCCGCATCGGCCGTCAGAGCGGGCGTACCGGAACTCGTTGGAGCAGTCACCTCAACCGTCCGTTGGCGGATCGGGCATG
>JAUMFR010000128.1:0-1696 GCA_032119755.1 Solirubrobacterales bacterium
GCCCGGGCCGTGGTAGGTGACCTGCCCTCCGCGGTCGACCTCGTGGACCTCGATGCCCTGCCGCTCGTACCACTCGATCCCCATCGGCAGCTCCGAGAGATCAGCCCGTCTCCCCTTGGTGTAGGTGGGCGGATGTTCGACCAGCAGGAGCGTGTCCGGATACGCTCCCGACGCCCGCGCCGCGGCCACTCGGGTTTGGAGATCGAGACCCTGCATGAACGGGATCACTCCCGTCCGCTGGATCGTCAGCTGTCTGTCCATGTCTCCAGTCTGCCACCTGGGTTGGAGACATCGGCAATCCCGCCTTCGCCGAGCAGCGGCCCGGCTTCCCTCAAAGCGACGAGGGGTCCTCCAGGTGCGCGCGCAGACAGCTCAGGAAGCGGGCTGCGTCGGGTCCGATGAGGATTCGGTGATCGCATGCGAGATCGAGCGGCAGTGTCGGCCGAGGTCCGACCCCTTTGCCGCCCTGTAAGCCAGATCGTTCCCTGACGGCCGATGCTCCCAAAGTCGCCGCCTGTGGTGGATTGAGGATCGGCGTGTACCCGTCCACCCCGTGCATTCCGAGGTTGGAGACGGTGAAGGTCCCTCCCGAGAACTCCGGGGCCGTGATCGTCCCGTCCCGGGCCTTCCCGGTGAGGATCTTGGTCTCCCTCGCGATCTCTCCGAGGGGCTTCCGATCGGCTTCGAAGATGGTCGGGAAGACGACCGAGGCATCGCTTGCAACTGCGAAGCTGAGGTTGATCTGCGAGTAGATCTCCACCTGACCGTCCCGGTAGGCACCGTTTACCCTCGGCACCTCGGCCAGAGCCAGTGCCGCCGCCCTCAGCAAGAGATCGTTGATCGTTGCATCGGCACCGTCCCGCACCGCGAGGGCCTCGGTCATCTCCACCTCGACGCCCAGATAGAAGTGCGGCGCGGTTGCCTTCGACTCGGCCATCCTCCGGGCGAAGGCAGCCTGTTGCCGATCGAGCGCGACCTGTTCGACCTGGCCCTTGGCGCCGGTCGAATCTCCTCTCTCGGTGTCGTCGCTGCTGGTCATCGCTCCCTCTCGGCCTAGCTGGCATCTAGGTTGGCAAGGACCGCCGCCTCGATGCTTTCTTCCCCCTCGAACAACTCGCCTCCTACCGACACGGTCGGGGTCATCGTGACGCCGAGGACCTCGGCCTGGCGGTGGTTCTCATCGAGACGCCTCGCGATTGCGCTCGACTCGATCCCTTTGCTGACCGCCTTCGGATGCAGCTCACACGAGGCGGCCGCGATCATCACGTTGTCCGGGTCAGCGAGACTCCTGCCCGCCGCGAACTGCTGTCGGAAGGCTGCCAGCGACACGGCGATCACCCGACCTGCCTCCGCTGCATAGAGGACACCGAGCAGCGCCGTTTCGCTGTCGGTCTGCTCCGGCCATCCAGCCGGGAAGCGTGGCTCTGCAAGCCCGAGCTCGGTTGCACGCTTGAGCACCTCCTTGCGGGTTCGATCCGGATCGGGTCGGCGCTCCGATCCTCTCACGAGGCGTGATGCGGCGACCGGTCTCCATTCGGGAAGCTCCGCTCCCGCTCCGTTGAATGCGCCCGAGATCCGCTCCGCGGCGATCCACGACCAGGGGCAATTCAGGTCGTAGTGGAAGAGCGGTCTGTTCAAGCGTGTGTGGCCCAGCCCTCGACGGCCCGAGCAGCGTCCAAGACGGCTTCCGAAACGG
>JAUMFR010000129.1:0-10414 GCA_032119755.1 Solirubrobacterales bacterium
GAGGCTCTTGACGGGAACGATCGGAGCCACCGGTCCGAAAGTCTCCTCGCTGAGCAGCGCGGTGTCGGCGGCGGCTCCTGTGACCACGGCAGGCTCGAAGAAGTGACCGGTCTCGTGTCCTGCCCTGCCACCTCCGCAGATGAGTTCCGCACCCGAGGCGACCGCGGCCTCCACCTGGGCGGTGACCTTCTCTCGCTGCACGGCCGAGCCCATCGGTCCCAGATCCGTGTCAGACGCCATCGGATCTCCGAGCTTGAGGGTCTTCGCGTGGTCGGCGAATGCCTGCAGATAGTCGTCGTAGAGCTCCTCCGCCACATAGAAACGCTCGGCGGAGGTGCAGACCTGACCGGCGTTAAGGAAGGCCGCCCATGCACCACCTCGAGCGGCGACCTCGATTCCTCCGGCCACATCCGCACAGACGATGAAGGGATCCTTGCCTCCCATCTCCAGGTTGATCCGCGCAACGCGGTCGATACACGCATGCGCCACCGCCTTGCCGGTCTCTACCGATCCGGTGAAAGCGATGCAGTCGACCCGTTCGTCGCTCGCGATTGCGGCTCCCACCTCGCCGTCACCGCAGACGAGGTTCACCACCCCTTTCGGCAGGACCTCGAGTATCGGAGCCAGCGCGAGGGTGGAGAGCGGGGTCATCTCCGAGGGCTTCGCCACCACGGAGTTGCCCGCCGCGAGCGCCGGCGCGAGCTTCCAGGCGAGCAGGAGCAGTGGGTAGTTCCAGGGGACGATGCATCCCACTACCCCGAGGGGCTCCTTCACCACCATCGCGAGCTGACTCGCCTCGATCGGCGGGATCACGCGGCCTGCGGAGTCCCGACCGATCTCCGCGTAGTAGTCGAACGCCGCCGCCACCCAACCGATCTCGTCCCGATTCTCTATCAGCGGCTTGCCGCCCTCGGCGGTGAGTATCTCCGCCAGATCGTCGGTCGATTTGCGCAGCCTTCCCGCGATCTCGTGGAGCAACTCGCCCCGCTCCCACGCTGGCATCGCCGCCCACGGCTTCGATGCCTCACGAGCAGCATCGAAGGCTGCGTCGAGTTGCTCGGGGGAGGCTGACCCCACGGTTTCGAGAGTCTGCTCGGTGAACGGATTCTCGACCGCGATCGGTTTTCCCGACCCGGCGACTGACTCGCCGTTGATCAGCAGGTTCGTCTCCATGCCCACAGGTCCTAGGGAGTCTGCTTGGTCACCGCGTGCTTGCGGCTTTCGCGCGGGTGTTCCAACATCGGATCGGGCTCCGGCTCGACCTTCGCCATCTTGTCGGCGCGATACTGCTGCCATAGGACGATTGCCATCGCCGCCAGAGCGACCAGGATCAGGATGGTGGCGATCACGTTGACCTCGACCGGGATTCCCCTCTGCGAGGCGCCGAAGATGTAGAGAGGGAAGGTCACGGTGGTCCCGGAGTTGAAATTGGAGATCACGAAGTCGTCGATCGACAGAGCGAAGGCAAGCAGTGATCCGGCGATGATTCCGGGGGCGATCAGCGGCAGGGTGACCAGACGGAAGGTCTGGGCCGGCGTGGCACCGAGATCTCTGGCAGCCTCTTCGAGGCTTCGATCGAACCCGATCAGCCGCGAGCGGACCACCACCACCACGAAGCTGATGCAGAACATCACGTGCGCGATCAGCAGCGTCACGAAGCCGAGGGGGAATGAGAAGCTGATGAACATCGAGAGCAGTCCCGCACCGATCACCACCTCGGGTGTGGCGAGGGGGATCACGATCAGGAAGTTGGTCGGTTTGCGGCCGTAGAACTCGTAGCGCACCAAGGCGATCGCGATCATCGTCCCAAGCACCGCCGAGATCACGGTCGCCACTGCGGCGAGCTGCAGGCTGGTCACGAGGCTGCTGGTCAGTTCGGGGATTCCGAAGGCGTTCGTCCAGTGCTCGGTGGTGAAGCCGACCCATTCGAAGTTGTAGCGGCCCTGGGGATCGTTGAAGGAGAAGACGGCGATCACCACGATCGGGATCAGCATGTAGAGGATCGCCAGCCCCGCGAAGATCGGCAGCAGCTTGTCTCCGATCGCGCGCGAGGCCCGCTTGAACGGACTGGCGCCACCCTCGTTGTGGATGCTCGCCGCCTCCATGGTCAGTTCGCGCTCGCCTCGTCGCCCATCAGAGCCTCGGAGCCCGCAAATCGGATGTAGATGACCACCAGCAGGAGGATTATCAGCATCAGGATGAAGGCCAGCGCTGCTGCGGCCGGGTAGTTGCTGGTGACCAGATAGTTGCTCTGGATCACGTTTCCGATCATCGCCTGGTTCCTGCCTCCGAGGAAGTAGGCGTTCACGTAGTCACCGCTCGCCGGGATGAAGGTCAGCAGCGTCCCTGCGACGATCCCCGGTGCGGTGAGCGGCAGGGTCACCTTGAGGAAGGCGGTCTTCGAGGAGGCGTAGAGGTCCTTAGCCGCTTCGATCAGCCTGCGGTCGAGGGTGTCGATGCTGGTGTAGAGGGGAAGGATCATGAACGGCAGGAAGTTGTAGGTGAGACCGGCGATCACCGAGGCGGGGGTGTCGAGGATCCGGCCGTTCGAGGTCAGGCCGATCGAGGCGAGGAACTCGACCAGGGGACTCTGGTCGGTCAGGATCGTCTGCCAGGCGATGGTCCTGATCAGGTAGGTGGTGAAGAAGGGGGCAACCACCAGGAAGAGCAGGAGGTTCCGGTACTTGCCGCCTCTGAACGAGATCGCGTACGAGAGCGGGTAGGCGATCAGCAGCGCCAGCAGGGTCGCCACGCCCGCGTAGATGAACGAGCGTAGGAACTGCTGGGAGTAGTCACTCAGGACATCCGAGTAGTTGGAGAACTGCCAGTTGAAGAAGAAGCCCTCGGTCAAGCTACCCGTGCGAAGCGACAGCTCGCCCATGTAGACGAGGGGAATTACGAAGAAAACGACGAGCCAGAGCAGCCCGGGGAACAGCAGCAGATACGGAAGCGTCCGACGACCGCCGCTCACGAGGGAAACCTCGTGAGCGGCGTGATGGTCGTCGACTGCTGCATCTGCGTCAGCGCTTCAGTCCGGGTTGCCTAGCCGGTGATTGCCCGCTCGAAGGCCTGCTCGATCTCCTGCTCATCGGCAGCGTCGAGGCTCGGCTGATTCGAGCAATCGGCGGTGTAGGACGCGGACGGGAAGATCAGCTGGTTGTTGGCCAGCTCGGGATCCTTCTTGGCGAGGACCTCCTTGGCGCCGTCCACCGGGGTGATGTAGTTCACGTACTCGGCGATGTCCGCCGCCACCTCCGGGTCGTACACGTAGTTGATCCACTCGAGCGCCGCATTCGGATTCGGAGCGCCGACCGGGATCACCATGTTGTCCGACCAGAGGATGCACCCCTGGGTGGGCATCCGGTACTCGATGTCCGGGTTGTCCGCCTGGAGCTGAACGGCATCTCCTGACCAGCCGATCGCGGCAACTACGTCGCCACGAACCATCGGACCCGCGTAGTCGTTACCGGTGAAGTCCCGGATCTGACCGGACGCTGCAGCTGACTCGATCTTGTCGATCGTCTTCAGCCAGTCCTCCTTGGTGGCATCGTCCGGATTGATCCCGTCGGCCTTCATCACCAGCGGGACGGTGTCGCGGAGCTCGGAGAGCATCGTGACCTTGCCCTTGTACTTGGGATCGAACAGATCGTTGATCGAACGGATATCGGGTGCGAGATCCGTACGGACGATCAGTCCGGTCATACCGCTCTGCCACGGCACCGAGAAGGCACGGTCGGGGTCGAATGCCGGCGACTTGAGATCGTCGCGCAGATTCGCCTCGACGTTCGGCAGGTCATCCGGCACGCTGAAGTGCTGGAGGTAACCCAGGCCGTCCATCCTCGACGCCATCCAGTCAGTCGGCACGATGATGCTGCGACCTCCTGACTCACCCTGTTCGAGCTGCGGACGCAGCTTGCCGAAGAAGCCGGTGTTGTCGTTGTAATCCTCGACGTACTTGACCTTGACGCCGGTGTCCTTCTCGAAGTTCGAGACGGTGTTCTCGTCGATGTACAGAGGCCAGTTCGAGATGACCAGCGTCCCGCTCGCCTTCGCGTCTCCCTTGGAGACGGTGGTGATCTCTGCATCCGACCCTCCACCTACCGAACCTCCGCACGCAGCGACCACCATCGCGGCACCCAGTCCAGCGGCACCGATGACGACCTTCCTCATGCGATTCCTGCTCGTTGTCTTGTCACTCATGGTTCTCCTCTCTTGTTCCTATTCGATTTCTCTCGAGTTCACTTGACGATCGTGGTGTCGCGAACGACGTGCATGTTCTCCGGATCCCAGGCGAGTTTCACCTCAGCACCGGCACCGGGGAGTGCATCTCGCTCGCGTTCGTTGACGTTCGGGACGAGCACGGTCATCGGTACCTCACCGGGGAGGCGGACCAGGATCTGAGTGGCGGTACCGAGGTAGAGGGAACTCTCCACCACGCCGTCAACACTCGGGAGACCATCGCCGATGCCGCTGGCGCGGTCGTTGATCAGCAGTTTCTCCGGCCTTACGATCGCGTGACATGAGTCGCCTGGGGCGAGTCCCTCGACGCTTCCACCGACGGCTGGCCCGGCCTCCAGCTTGACCTCTCCGCCGTCGCCAGCCTTTACGACTTCAGCGGGCATCAGGTTGGACACCCCGATGAATCCGGCGACGAAGGAGGTCGCAGGCCGGTCGTAGACGGTCTCCGGGTCGGCAACCTGCTCGACCCGACCGACGTTCATGACCGCGATCTGGTCACTCATGGTGAGCGCTTCTTCTTGATCGTGGGTGACGTATACGAAGGTGATTCCGACCTCTTGCTGGATCCGCTTGAGCTCGATCTGCAGACCCTTGCGGAGTTTCAAATCCAGCGCTCCGAGTGGCTCGTCGAGCAAAAGCACCTTGGGGCGGTTGACGAGGGCTCTGGCCAGCGCCACTCGCTGTTGCTGACCCCCCGAAAGTTGGGCCGGTTTCTTGGACGACTCGCTGGCGAGTCCGACACGCTTCAGCTCCTCGGTAGCGCGGCTCCTGGATTCGTCCTTCTTCATGCCGCTGCGCTTGAGACCGAACTCGACGTTCTCGAGGACCGTCAGGTGGGGGAAGAGCGCGTAGCTTTGGAACACGGTGTTGGTCGGCCGCTGGTGTGCGGGCAGACCCGCGACGTTCGAGCCCTCGATCAGGACCTCACCGGTGGTCGGCTGCTCGAACCCGGCGATCATCCGCAGGGTGGTGGTCTTGCCGCAGCCGCTCGGGCCCAGCAGGGTGAAGAAGTTGCCTCCCGGTATCTCCAGGGACAGGTCGTCTACCGCAACGAACTCGTCGAACTTCTTGGTGACGGCGCGCAGATGGACGCTGTTGCTGGAACCGCCTGATTTCTCGGTTTTGGATGCCACTCTCCTATTCGGAAAAATAGGGCAAATCGCCGTGCAGGGTCGCTCGGACCGTCGTGGACGGGTGTAGCCTTCTTGAACAGGAGTCGCCCACGGCGTAGCCGGGAGGGTGAAAAATCAGAGTTCGGGATCCTGAGAAGTGATTCCAGATCATCGAAGGAGTGAGAAAGATGGCGGAAACCACCGTCAAGGAACGTTCAGGTAGTCAGGCTCGACAGGACGAATTGCAGCAGAAGGCGCTTCGGCACCTCTGGATGCACTTCACCCAGATGGGGCGGTACGACGCGGAGAATCCCATTCCGATCATCGAGAAGGCAGACGGAGCTTACGTCTGGGATATCCACGGCAAGAAGTACCTCGACGGGCTCTCCGGTCTGTTCTGCGTAAACGCAGGCCACGGCCGGACCGAGATCGGTGACGCGATGGCAGCCCAGGTGCGCGAGCTCGACTTCGTGACGATCTGGAGTTATGCCCATCCGCGCGTGATCGAGTTGGCCGAGCGACTCGCACACCTGGCCCCGGGAGATCTGAACCGTTGTTTCTTCACCTCCGGTGGCGCCGAGTCGGTCGAGTCGGCGATCAAGCTCGCCCGCCAGTACCACTTGAAGACCGGCAACTCGCGGAAGACCAAGTTCATCGCCCGAGATCTGGCCTACCACGGCACCACGCTCGGCGCCTTGAGCGCCACTGGATTGCCGGGATTCAGGGCTCCGTTCGAGCCACTGGTGCCGGGAGGTTGTCACGCACCGAATACCGACAGCTACCGCTGGCCCGAGGAACGCGACCCCCTCTGGGCGGCCGAGAAGATCCTCGAGAGGATCGAGTTCGAAGACCCGAGCACCGTCGCCGCGGTGATCCTCGAGCCGGTCCAGAACGCCGGAGGCTCTCTGCCACCGCAGGAGGGTTACTTCCAGAGGGTGCGGGAGATCTGCGATGAGCATGACATCCTGCTGATCTCCGACGAGACGATCTGCGCCTGGGGACGCCTCGGGACGATGTTCGGCTGCCAACGCCTCGGCTATCAGCCCGACATCATCACCACAGCGAAGGCCCTGACTTCGGCTTATGCCCCGATGGGCGTGTTGCTTGCCTCAGACAGGATCGCCGAACCGTTCATGCAGGGAAACGAGATGTTCGGTCACGGCTTCACCTTCGCCGGGCATCCCGTCGCTGCTGCGGCAGCGATGGCGAACCTCGACGTGTTCGAGCGCGAGGACCTGTGCGGTCACGTGATGGACAAGGAGCCCGAGTTCCGCGGGATGCTCGAGAGCCTGCGCGACATTCCGATCGTCGGCGACATCCGCGGAGTCGGGTTCTTCCAGTCGATCGAGATGGTCAAGGATCGCGAGACCAAGGAGACCCTCACCGAGGACGAGTGCAAGTGGCTGCTCCGCGACTATCTCGATGTGGAGCTCTACGAACGTGCCCTGATCTGCAGGGCGGACGACCGTGGGGAGCCCGTGATCCAGTTGGCGCCCACGCTGATCTGTGACACCGAGCAGTTCGAGGAGATCCATGATGTCCTGAGGCCGGTCCTCGAAGAGGCATCGCGTCGCATCGGACTCTAGGCGGCCCGCGCTGAAATCGACCGACGAGGAGACGAACCGATGAAGGTCGGCGTTCCGACAGAGATCAAGGATCAGGAGTATCGGGTTTCCCTGACTCCGGTTGGTGCGCGTGAGTTGACCGACCGTGGACACGAAGTCCTCGTGCAGGCAGGTGCCGGTGAAGGCAGCGCCATCACCGATGCCGACTACGAGGCGCAGGGGGCGAAGATCCTGCCCGACGCGGCCGCCGTCTTCGACGTGGCCGAGTTGGTTCTGGGGGTCAAGGAACCTCAGCCGGTCGAGGTCGAGATGCTGCGAGAGGGCCAGACCCTGTTCACCTATCTCCACCTCGCCCCCGATCCCGAATTGACCAAGGGCCTCGCTGCGACGGGGGCAACCTGCATCGCCTACGAGACCGTGGAGGATGCCAATGGCGGACTCCCCCTGCTGGCTCCGATGAGCGAGATCGCAGGCAAGATCGCCACTCAGGCGGGCGCTTTCATGCTCGAGAAGCCTCTCGGAGGACGGGGAATCCTCCTCGGGGGGGTTCCTGGCGTCGCGGCGGCGAACGTGATGGTCATCGGCGCCGGGGCGGTGGGGTTCAACGCGGCCGTGGTCGCAATCGGCATGGGTGCCGACGTCTTCATCTACGACATCTCGATCGATAGGCTGCGGGATGTCGAGACGGTCCTCGGCGAGGGTTGCTCGACGGTCTTCTCCTCGTCGCTCGTGATCGAAGAACACCTCGCCACAGCAGATCTGGTCGTGGGTGCCGTGCTCGTGCCGGGGGCGAAGGCTCCGAATATCGTCACGCGTGAGCACCTCAAGCTGATGAAGCCGGGCGCCGTCCTGGTCGATGTCGCGATCGATCAAGGTGGCTGTTTCGAGACATCGAGGCCGACCACCCACGACGATCCGACCTTCGAGGTCGATGGGGTGATCCACTACTGCGTCGCCAACATGCCGGGCGCCGTCCCGGTGACCTCCACCCGGGCCCTGACCAACGCAACGCTTCCGTACGTGATCGCACTTGCCGATCACGGCGTTGCCGATGCCGCTCAGCGCATGCCGGGGCTGATTCCCGGTATCAATTGCGCAGGAGGAAAGGTCACCTATCGGGCGGTGGCCGAGGCGACAGAAACCGAATACGTGCCCGTCGATCAGGTTCTCGACATCAAGCTCTAGGAGAGGAGATTCAGATGGCAACCACCAAGAAGAAGCCCGCAGCGAGGAGCAACGGCAACAAGAAGTCGGCGTCGCCGCTCAAGCTCAAGAACATGATCAACGGCAAGTTCGTAGCGGCCTCGGGCGGCAAAGCCGATGACGTGATGAACCCCGCCACCGGCGAGGTCATGGCGAAGGGACCGATCTCGTCCAAGCAGGACGTGAACAAGGCCGTCGCTGCCGCCAAGAAGGCGTTCGACGGCTGGTCTACGACCACGCCGAGTGAGCGAGCGCTGGCGATGCTAAGGATCGCCGATGCGATCGAGGAGAACGCCGACGAGATCGCCGACCTGGAGGCAGCCAACGCAGGCAAGCCGAGGCACGACTTCCTCAGCGAGGAGATTCCCTTCATGGCTGACAACCTCCGCTTCTTCGCTGGAGCTGGACGGTGCCTCGAGGGCAAGTCGGCGGGTGAGTACGCGGAGGGTTACACCTCCTACATCCGGCGTGAGCCGGTCGGCGTGGTCGCTCAGATCACCCCCTGGAACTACCCGCTGATGATGGCGATATGGAAGATCGGTCCGGCGCTGGCGGCTGGTTGCACCTTGGTGCTCAAGCCGGCGGAGACGACTCCGGTGACGACCTTGACCAAACTGGCCGAGATCTGCGCCGAGCACCTCCCGCCTGGCGTGGCGAACTTCATCGGCGGCGCGGGCGAGACCGGTGCTGATCTGGTGACCCACAAGGACATCGATCTCGTCTCGCTGACCGGTTCGCCCGAGACGGGCAAGGCGATCGCCCGTGCGGCAGCCGACAGTCTGAAGAAGGTCCACCTCGAGCTCGGCGGCAAGGCGCCCGTGGTGATCTTCGACGATGCCGACATGGATGCGGCGATGGAGACCATCGCCGGTACCGGTTACTTCAACTGCGGCCAAGACTGCACGGCCGCAACCCGAGTGCTCGCCTCGAAGAACGTCTACGACGATGTTGTGGCGGGACTCGCCAAGCAAGCCGGTAACCAGGTGATCGGCGACACCTTCAACAAGAAGACGACGCTTGGACCTCTGAACAGTGAGCGCCAGCGCGAACGGGTCGAGGGCTTCCTGGAGCGCAAGCCGAAGGGAGCCGAGATCGTCACCGGAGGGGAGCGCCCGAATCGGCGCGGTTATTACCTCGAGCCGACGGTGGTGGCAGGTCTGAGTCAGAAGGACGAGATGATCCAGGACGAGATCTTCGGTCCGGTGATCACCGTTCAGCCGTTCACCAACGAGCGGAAGGCGATCGAGTGGGCAAACGGCACGCGCTACGGCTTGGCTTCGTCGGTCTGGACCCGCGATGTGGGCCGCGCCTTCCGTGTGTCCAAGGCACTGAGATTCGGCTGCGTCTGGATCAACGACCACATACCGATCGCATCCGAGATGCCTCACGGCGGGTACAAGCAGTCCGGCTACGGCAAGGACCTGTCGATGTACTCGCTCGAGGACTACACCCAGATCAAGCATGTGATGGCCAGCCTGTCCTAGGCGGCGGGTTCGGATCTTCGTTCAGGATTGATCGAGCGCGCGCCCTGCCACGAGCGGGGCGCGTCCTCGTAACGGTGTCTGGCGAACCCGCTGCGCGGTGACGGACCCGCCAGTCCGGTCACCGATCGACGCTACGGGAGATGCGCGGAGGGTCTTAGAAGTTCTTCGGGTGCCTGGCTACGAAGCCGGCGTTGGAGCGCAGTTGCTTGGCCCACCGCGGACCCGTTCCTCCGGGCACGACACCGTTGGCTCCGGCACGAGAGGTGTCCCAGCGGATTCCGGCTATCACCGCATAAGCATGGCCACCGTTGGCGTAAATCGTGATCCACCTGCCCTTGCCGCGCTTACCCCAGCTCATCATCGGGCCGGAGGGCATCGGAGCCGACATCACATCGGCGCCGAGCGGACCCAGCACCGCGGAGATGCAACCGGAGCAGTCACAGCCGCTCATCGGCAGCTTCATGTTGGTCCGGTGACCACCACCCCACAGGTAGCGGACGTGGTTGATCCGGTTGGCCACGGCGATCGCGCGGACTACCGCGACGGGCGCGTTCTTCGGCGCGAGAACATCGCCGTTCTTCATGATTTTGGCCTTTCCGGGAGGACCCGGCAGGGGCTCCTCGCCGGGGATCCCGGTGCCTCCATCGGCAACCGCGTTGGAGGCGCCGAGCAAGCAGGCGCAGGCAGCGACCGCAAGGGCAAAGGTGAGCTTCGAGTTCTGTCGTTTGATCTGAGTCATTTCCTTTTTGCCTACGGGGTTAGCTGTCGGGCTGGCGCTAAAGGATTTCGCGCCCCCGCCCATTCATCAATT
>JAUMFR010000130.1:0-1858 GCA_032119755.1 Solirubrobacterales bacterium
CTGCATAGGTTCCGGGCCCCCGTTCGCTCGGGCGGCTGTGTGTGAGTGCGCCGATGAAGTCCTTTCGGGAGACCGCCAGATACACCGGTCTCCCCAAGACCGAGATCTCGCTTAGGGCGCGCAGAGACTCGACGGTCTGCCGCGGTGTCTTGGCGAAGTCCGGTCCTGGGTCGAGGGCGACCTGCTCGGCGCCGATGCCAGCCGCGGCAAGCGTCGCGAGCCGGTCCTCGAAGAAGCGCGTCAGGTGGACCGATAGACCCTCCGGGTAGAGGTCCTCCTCCCAGCGAACCTGCTTCGGCGGCGTCTCGGTGTGCATCAGCACGGTTCCTGCTCCTGTGGAGGCCACGAGTTCGTGCATCAGCGGATCTCCGAGGCCGGAGATGTCGTTGACGATGGTCGCTCCGGCCTCGATCGCCGCTGCGGCGACCGGAGGCTTGTAGGTATCGATCGCAACGGCCAGTCCGGTCGCAGCTGCCGCCTCGACTGCGGGTACGACGCGTTCGATCTCCTCATCGGCTTCGACGGCGGGACGGTTGGAGACGTTGGACTCACCGCCGACCTCGATCACATCGGCGCCCTGCTCGGCCAGTTCCGTGGCCCGCCGCTCTGCGTGTTCGATCCCCATCGGGTCCCCGTCGGAGAACGAGTCCGGGGTTGCATTGACGATCCCGACGATGAGCGCCTTTCTCGTCAGGTCGAACGTCTTGTCACGGGCCCGGAAGAGCATCAGGGGTATCCTGCCACCCCTCAGCCCGTGAACGCTCTCCGGACCTACGACCACGCCGACTTCGAGATCGAACGCCTCGTCGCAGACAAGGCTTCGACCACCGTCACCGTCTGCGTACCGACTCGCGAGACCGCCAAGACGATCGAAGGAACCGTGACCAGTCTGCTGGCGCTCTCGGAGCTGGGGCTGGTCGATCAGGTGGTCGTCGTCGATGCCTCTTCCGAGGACGGCACGGCCGATGTCGCTGCCGCGGCCGGGGCCGAGGTGCACGACGAGGGCACGCTGATGTCGGAGTTCGGTGCCGTGATGGGCAAGGGTGACGCGATGTGGAGATCGCTCTCGGTCTGCCGGGGTGACCTGATCTCGTTCGTCGACGGTGACGTCAGCGACTTCGCGGGCCACTATGCGTCGGGTCTGCTGGGCCCCTTGCTCGTCGAGCCCGAGGTCGAGTTCGTTCGAGGGCGATTCGAGCGTCCCTTCGCCGTGCGTGAGGGCGAGCTGCCGGGAGAAGGTGGTCGCGTCACCGAGCTGCTCTGCAAGCCACTCTTCGCCCTCCTTTCCCCCGAACTCCTCGCTTTCTCCCAGCCCCTGGCCGGTGAGATCGCCGCGCGGCGCGAGCTGTTGCACCGGATCTCGTTTGCGACCGGATACGCGGTCGAAGCGGCGATGCAGATCGACGTCTGGAGGGAGGTCGGCATGGATGGCATGGCCGAGGTCGACCTCGCCAGCAAGCGAAACGACCATCAGTCGCTCAAAGCGCTGTCGAACATGTCGATCGAGGTCGCGGAGGGGATCTCGCGCAGGCTCAGGTCGGCTCGCGACCAGGGGGCCGAGGTAGGAGCGCTCGAGCCGGCTGCGTCGGTCGAGCCGCGCACCGTGGATCGTCCGCCCTTCGCGGAGGTTTCCTCCCCGGCGACACTGGCCGAAGCCGAGCGGGATTGAGTATCTGAGCAAGTGCTTCGATGCGTCTACACCGATCTCGATGGAACCTTGCTCGGCCGTGGTGGTTCGCTCTTCCACGACGCCGACGGAGCTTTCTCGATGCTCCCCGCCCGTGCCTTGGAGGCCTGCCATCGGGCGGGGGTGGAGGTCGTGATCAAGTCAGGTCGCCGGGAGGCGCAGGTGCTCGAG
>JAUMFR010000131.1:0-738 GCA_032119755.1 Solirubrobacterales bacterium
CTCGTCCTGCTCCTGTCGGCTGCCGGCATTGCGCTCACCATCTTCTCCCGGAGCAGAGTCCTGCGGATGCTCGGGACAGTCGCCCTCGTTGGCTTCGTCGCCTACTTCCTCACGCCGCTCGGCGCAGCGGGGCCCGAGGGCGCTCCCACCGCCTTCCGGCTCAACATCAGATACGCTGCCCCCGCCTTCGCGCTCGCCCTCTGCCTGGTCGCTGTGCCTCCGGGGTTCCTCGCACGCCACCGGGAAAGATGGCGGATCGGTGTGTTGATAGCTCTCGCTCTGGTGATGGTGGTCGGGAACCTCTACTTCGCCGAACTCGACTACAGCCGGATCGTCGGTTCGATCTTCGTCGGAGTCGTGTTCGTGCTCGTGCCGTTGGCCTTCTACTTCGGATGGATGAACAGGCTCGATCCCAAGTTGCTGATCGCGGCCGCTGTCGCAATCGTTTCGGTACTCGTCGTGATGGGCGCGCTGGATCGGCGCGAGTACCAGGAGTACCGCTACTCGTCTGGCTCTCCCGCATATCCGGTTGATTCCTATCCTGCCGACGAGCTCAAAGAAGGCATCGGTTCGGTCAACGACTGGGCTCGAGGCGTGACCGATGAGAAGATCGGACTCGGCGGTACCCTCGCGCAGTTCTTCCAGTACGGAATCTGGGGTCCGGACGCCTCCAATCAGGTCGAGGCGATCGGCGACCGCGGCTCCGACGGTACGTTCGCTGCTCCGACAGGCTGCCCC
>JAUMFR010000131.1:748-1950 GCA_032119755.1 Solirubrobacterales bacterium
CAGCTGTCAATTCGGGGGGCTACCGCTATCTGGTCACCTCGCCCCCGTCGGCCGATCGCGACTCCTCACCGATCGAGGTTCCCGTGGAAGTTGCCTGGCTGCAGCGGGCACCGAACGCCGAGAGGATCGTCTCTGAGCGCAACACCGGCGTCTGGCAAATCGAGGGCAAACTCTCTCCCGACATCTGCAGCCCGTGAGGATGTGAAAGTGGAGTATCCGGTCGAAAGCGCGATCTATCAGTGGGAGGAGGGGGACCGACGCGTCTCCGAGCTATCTCGTGACCCGGAGCTCTCGAGGATCCTCGATCGTGCCGTGGAGGCAGTCAGAGACGAGCTGAGGCGACGGATCGGACCTAGTTTCACCGCAGCCGATCTCGCTGAGCTCTATTCACGCGGCACGGACTGGTGTCTGGCGGCGGCTCGCCGTACCGACCCCGAGCGTGCTTCGACCCTGGATCCTCAGGCGGTGACAGACGGGGCCTTCTGGCGCCACCTGCGTTCGGCCTCGGACTGGGCAGGAGGAAGGGTGGTCCCGGCAGGGGAGGACGAGGAGGAAGTCGGTTAGTCGCGGGAGGAGGGCTCGAGAACGATCCGGCCCTGCTCGACGGTTACACGGAGGGCTCGCTTGCCCTTCCAGTTCTCGGTGAAGACCGCCTCGTCGGCGATCGCAGGGTCGAGCCAGAGACCGTAGCCTTCTTTGCCCTGCTCGAAAGTCGCGTCGAACGTCTTGCCGCCGCGCTTGCCCCGGCGTCTGCCGCCGCGCTTGCCCCGGCGTCTGCCATTGCCCTGCCGTTCCTCGCCACGCCCGGACCTTCGCGATGAGGACTGCCGCTGTCCGGAATCACCCCGGGCTGCAGGGGTCGATTCGACCGGAGCCGAATCCTCCTCCTCCTCCGCATCCTCCTCGGGGAGGTCTTCGATCTCGTCGAGCTCCGCCTCGATCTCCGCTTCTATCTCGTCGCGGATGTCCACCTCGGCCGGTGAGTCCCCGAGCGACTCGGCGTCGAGCCCGTTTTGCTTGCGAAACTCCTGCAGCTGCGAGGTCGAGACTTCGAGCTGGTGGGCGATCCAGGCGTCGGTCCGACCCTGTCGCACCCACGCACGAATCTGGTTCAACTGAGGTTTCAGGGATCGTCCGGCCATCGGCGGGGGACTCTAGCAATGAGGGGCCTTCCAACCCCTTGCGACTCTCGTGGTTTTCGG
>JAUMFR010000132.1:0-39721 GCA_032119755.1 Solirubrobacterales bacterium
GTGGATCATCGGGGTGAACATCTCTCCCTCGGCGAGTGTCCCGACCTGCAGGTCCCACATCTGGAGGTCCATGGCCTTGTCGTACCCGAGGGCCTCGATCCTGTCGCGGTAGTACGGCGGATGCCACGGCTCGAGGATCATCGGGTGAAGGTCGTAACCGTCGACCAGGAGACCGCACTCATCGTTGGTGGTGAAGTCCATCGGCCCGATCATCCGTTTCCGCCCCTTCGAGCGAGCCCACTCCTCGGCGGCGCTGAACAGTGCCTGGAAGACCTCGGGATCGTCGACGGCGTCGATGAAGCCGAACTGGGCGTCCGAGCCTCCCTGGTATTCGTCCCAGCGATGGTCGATCTGGACGGTTATCCGGCCTACGGCCTCGCCCTCGCGCAGTGCGAGGAGAAACTCGGCCTCCGCATGCTGGAAGTAGGGGTTCCTGTCCCGATCGAGGAATTCACGCCTCTCCATCAGCAACGGCGGAACCCAGGGCGTACCACGGTGCAGGCGGTACGGGAGTTTGATGAAGCGGTCCAGATCCCTTCGGCCGGAAACGTGCACAATCTGCAGTTGCGAGGGATCCGCCACCCTTGTCAACCTACACTTCTCACGGATGGCAAACACGACTCAGACCCAGACACCTCCCGTAGACGTATTCGAAAAGGTACGTGGGCATGAACGCGCGGAGCAGCTCGAAGCCGCCAAGCAGCATGACCTGCTGCCCTACTTCCGACTGCTCGAGTCAGAAGCAGGACCGGTCGTGGAGATGGAGGGTCGCGAGACCATCATGCTCGGCTCGAACAACTATCTCGGGCTGACCGCGGACCCCAGGGTCAAGCAGGCTGCGCGTGACGCTCTCGAGCAGTACGGAACCGGCGTCACCGGGTCGAGGCTGCTGAACGGAACCACACCCCAGCATCTCGACCTCGAACGCGAACTCGCCGAGTGGATGCAGACAGAGGACGCGATCGTCTTCAGCACGGGCTACCAGTCCAACCTCGGAGCCATCAGCGCGATCCTCGAGCCGGGCGACACGGTGATCTGCGATTCGGCCAACCATGCATCGATCCTCGACGGGTGCAAGCTCTCGGGAGCAAAACTCAGGCCCTTCCGCCACAACCGGATGGACAAGCTCGAGCGGATGCTCGAGCGGGCGGTCGAGGACGGAGGTGGGGTCTTGGTGGTGGTCGACGGAGTCTTCTCGATGGAGGGCGACGTCTGTGACCTGCCTGGAATAGTCGAGTTGTGCAGCCGGTTCGGTGTCCGCCTGATGGTCGACGAGGCCCATGGAGTGGGAGTCCTGGGAGCCCGCGGGGCAGGGGCCTGCGAGATGTTCGGGATGGAAGACAGCGTCGATCTCCGGATGGGGACCTTCTCCAAGAGCCTCGCCTCCTGCGGCGGATTCATCGCCGGATCCGCCGAGGTGATCGAGTACATGCGGATCTCCTCGCGGTCGTTCATCTTCAGCGCCTCGGCCGTCCCCGCCGCCACCGGGGCGGCTCTCGCAGCGCTGCGGATCATCCGGGACGAAGGACCGGCTCTGTTCGAGAAGCTGCTCTCCAACGCCTCTTACCTGCGCAGCGGTTTCCGGAACCTTGGCCTCCAGGTGGTGGAGCCCGGAACCCTCCCCGACGGAAGCGAAGCCACCACACCGGTCGTGCCGGTGGTCGTGGGCGAGGACTGGCAGGCGGTCCTCCTGTGGAAGGCCCTGTTCGATGCCGGCGTCTACACCAACGTGGCGATACACCCGGCGGTTCCTCCTGGCGGGGCGTTGCTGCGTACCAGCCTCATGGCAACCCACGAGACCGAGCATCTCGACCGCGCTCTCGAGACGGTCGAGCGGGTCATCGCCGACTTCCCCGACCTACCCAGAGTCTGAGAATCCAAAAAAGTTGCTCTTAGCGGGCGACTCGTTTCGACCGCCTCCAACTCGGGCCGCTGGCGCGATATGTTTCCGCAGCCGCGCGCCTTCGAGGAGAGAAGGCAAGCGGGAAGGGCTCCAGCCCGACCCCAAACCGACGCGACCCGGCCAAGGTCGATCAGGGAAGCGCGAGCCACATTTGAAGCCGACCCCGAGATCCCCGACAGGAGGAAGAGATGACGACCGCTGCAACCGCAACCAAGGCCAAGACCCGCAAGACCAGTAAGACGAAGCCGCGAAAGGCCAAGGCGAACGGAAGCAGAGATCGCAACAACTCCGACTCACAACACATGAGGGCGCTGGCCAAGGCAAACGAGGTTCGACTCGCCAGAGCGTCACTGAAGCGTCGAATCGCCGCTGGCGAGTTGACCGTCGTAGAGGTTCTCAACGACTACCCGGCCGAGGCAGAGGGAATGACAGTCTCAGAGTTGCTGGCCAGTCAGCGGCGTTGGGGCAGGACACGTTCGCGGAAGCTTCTCTCGCGCCTCGACCTGACCGAGAACAAGCGCATCGGCACCTTGACCGAGCGTCAGCTCTCGCTTCTCACGGCAGCTCTGAACGCACCCAGCGCCTGAGGGGCGCGGACTAGAGCTTGAACCGCGCGCCGCCCGATCGGCGCGCGAACAGGCCGGAGAAGTACCAGGCACCGACCCCGAAGACGACCGCTGCGAGGAGTATTCGGAGCGCGGGCGCGATGACCGGGGCCAGAAGCGTCCAACCCACGGCCAGGGTGATCACCCCTCCCATGCCGGCGAGGATCAGGGTATGTGATCGGTAGCCGGCCAGATGCTCACGCAGGGCGAGCTCCAGACCCGCGACCGAAGAGAGGACCAACCCGGCGCCGATCATGATCGGACCGCGCGGTGGCGCCACGAAGAACCCCGCCAATAAGAGCACCAACCCGACGAATACGACTACCTCAGTCAAGGGGAAGGTGCCCCACGGTGCGGGTGGCCGATCCTCCCTGCGGGGGCGACGGGGCCTACTGCGGGGCATCTGACCTGCCTCGGGACATGCGATGCATCGTAATGCGGGCAGAGAATGTCATCTTCATCGCTTTCCTCCGCTTGCCTCAGGGCCAGCCGAGGCTAGGATGAGATCCTCGACCCGAGCAGCGAGGCTGGACGGGGTCTGATTACCGAGCGCGACCTCGTAGAGACGGCCGCCCGGTTCGACGAAGAGAACCGTCGGGCATCCCCCGACCCGGAGCAGATTGGACAGCGCGCCATCGGGGTCCAGCCCGACGGGGTGCGTCCAGCCCCGGTCGCGGATCAACTCCCGGACCGTGGCGCGGTCATCACGGACATCGATAGCCAGGAAGTTAGCCCTACCGGAGAAGCGCCGGTAGGCGGTCTCGAAGACGTCCTGCTGATCCTCGCATTCGCCGCCTCGGGTGAACCAGAAGGAAACCACTGCGGGTAGCCGGAAGACATCGCACGACTCGATCGCGCCGTCGACCGACACCTCACAGGCCGGGGTGCGACGGGAGTCGGCGGGACAAGGGCGCTGGCTCGAGGCGCAGTCGGTCTGGTCGATGTTCGCGTCACCGATCAGTTCCCCACGGGCATCGGCAACCGCGAAATCCGGCAAGACGAGACCTGCATCGTCTCCGCTGCCCAACACTCCACCGTCGCTTCCGGAGACGGAATTGACTACCGCGACCACGATCACCGCACAGAAGACGATCCCCACGAGAACCGACCAGACTGCAGGTGGCTTGATGGCTGAGCGCTGGGGATCGCCCTGGTCGTCGGGCCTATCCGTCTGGAGATCTTCGAACTCGCTCATCCCGGGCTCCCGCCGGTCTGGGGGGCCGGGGCGGCGCTTTGGCCGCTCTCGGACCGAACAGTCAGCGGATCGAACAGAGTCAGCGAGGCCGGTATGACCAGGAGCACCGCAGCCAAGGCCACTAGTAGATCGATCACCGTGACCAGGCCGAACCCGCTGAGGATCGGTGCTATCGAGGGAAGGCCGAGCGAGCCGAGAGGACCGGCTACGGCGAGGACCGCAAAACCCGCGATCACCGTCGTGCCGGAGGCGAGCGTCGCGAAACCGGCTCTCGAATAGGTGCTCCTCAGAGCCTCTCCCGCCGTCAGCCCGGCACTCCTCTCCTCCCAGAAGCGTGAGGCCAAGATGATGCTGAACTCAGCCGAGACGGCGATCACCAATGCTCCGAGGGTGGCCGACATCGGATTGAGGGCGTAGCCGGTCGAGGCGACCGCAAGCGAGGACCATCCGGTTGCGAACACCACCGGAACCAGTACGGCGAGGGTGCGGCGGAGCGACCTCCAGAGCAGCAGGAGGATCAAAGCCACCGCCCCGATACCGGCGGCGGGCAGCCACCATCTGCTCCGCTCGAGACTGGCGTTTGCGTCAGCGATCAGTACCTGCAAGCCAGCGACCTCTACGGTGACGCCAGCCGGAGGGCTCGGTCCGCCGGGAGGATCGACCTGTTCCCTGATGTCGTCGATCAACGCCTGCTGCTCGTCGAGGGGTCGCACCTTCACCCCAAAGGAGATCACGGCCTGGTTTCCGACCTCTCCGGTGTCGGGGTCACGGGTGACTACCGCTTCCGAGAGATAAGGCGGGATCGACTCGATCAGGGCCTCGGAACCAGCCCGGTCGAGGGTGCCGCCTGCGGCAGCGAACAGGTCGGTCAGGGACGGGGCAGGGCAGAGCGCGGCGCGGTCGCAACTCGCAGAGGGTCCCGAGAATCCGTGCCGGGCGAGTACCCGCCTCTGGAAGTCGGCCATCCAGGCGATCGTCGCGGGATCCGCCAGATCGTCGCTGGTGATCAAGACGTCGATCTCGCCCGAGATCCCGGTGGACCTCTCGACCTCACGCAGCTCCTCAAGCTCCGGCGAATTCGAAGGCGCGAGATCACGGACGTCGGCATCCACCGGCGTCTGGGTACTCGCGATAAGCCCACAGAGCGCCAGAGTGCCTGCCACGAGCAGCACGCGGCCGGGCCGAAGCAGGGAGGTCGCGATGGCGATCTGGGCGGGCTTCCGCAGACGATTCGAAACCCAGCGTCGTAGCGGAGTGGTTGCGGGACCCCCTCCCGCCGCCGGAGCCGGTCCTCTGTCCCTCGAGAGGAGGGCGAGACCGCTCCACAGGGCAATGCCGAGCGCGATCGCTATACCCGCCACCAGCAGGAACCCGAACGAGCGAACGAGCGGGCTGGCCGAGAGCCCGAAGGACGCGAAGCCGGTCATGGTCGCCAAACAGGCCAAAGCGAGAACCGGCCCGCCCACTCCGGCCGCTTCGACCACAGCTGAAGGAGAGTCGAGACCCTTCTCGCGTGCCTCGCTGAATCTCGCCTGCACCTGGATCGCGTAGTCGACCGACAGACCGACCAAGACCGGCAGCATTGCTATGGCGGAGATGGTCAGCGAGCCCCCGAACAGCGCGAGCAGCCCGAACAGTATGCCGGTAGCCGAAAGGGCCACGCCCAACGGGAGGAGTCGGAAAGGCGGCGGCAGGACGAACGCGAGGGCCATGGCCATGACCAGTACCGACACACCGAGCAAGAGGAGCATCTGGGACCGGATCGACGAGGTGAGCGCACCGATCAGGACCGGTGCACCGCTGAAGACGTAATCGCCGGTCGAGAGCGCGAAGCGTGGGTTGGCGAGCGCCTCGCGGTAGAGCGCGACCATCCGATCCCGCTCTGTATCGGTCAGATCGGGACGTGGTCGAATCGTGATCTGGGCGACATCGGAGCGGGGAAAGAGCTGAGCGAACTGCGACTTGGTGTTGCCCTGGGAATCGAAGACGACCCGGCCGATGAAGGACGGGTCGTCCAGTCGGGGGACTCCCGTGATTCCGTAGCTGAGAGCGAGTCGCAGCACAGCCTGGTTGAACTGCTCCAGCACCGCATCCGATGCCTCCTGCGCAACGGAGTCGGCCTCGGAGCTCGACAGGCCGTCCGAGAGCGCCCGCTGCCGGGCACTCTCTGCGGCGCGCTGGGCCTCTGTCTGCGCAGTCGCCACCTGCCTACGCAGCACACTGGAGATCTGATCGACCGACTGGTAGAGGAAGCTCGCGGGACCGTAGATAGCGCGCGCAGGGGCCAGTTCCTCGATCCTGTCGCACACATCAGGAAGTGGTCTGCCGGGTTGACGCGGCAGATCCGAACCCAGTCTCGTGCCGCCGGCCAGACACGTCTCGAGCTCGAACAGAGCGCGAAGGTTCTCTCCGGTGAGCAACTTGGAGAGATCCTCCCTCGCCAGGATCAGCGCCGCGTCGTCGCCGAATGCCTTCCTGAATGCCTCGGTCGAACGGTAGGAAGCCGAGCCGCTGTCGAGGAGAGTGTCGGTACCTGCGTCAGCCCGAAGGCCGAGGCCGAACCAGCCACCGACCAGCGCCAGTGAGACGACGGCGGAGATCGCGATCCACGGTCGCCTCGCCGCCGACGAGGCGACCCGTTCGAAGAACGTTTTCACCCTTTCGCTGTCCAAACCGACCTCCCCTCCGCAGACACCGCGGGACCGCCGGCTCGGGTCAATCCATCGAGAGCGGTCCGCGAACGTCGGCGTTCAGGAACTGCGAAACGAACTTGTTCTTCGAACCGAACAGATCGTCGGCCAGCCCCGATTCGACGATCCTGCCCTTCCAGAGGACCGCGAGGAAATCTGCCACGCGTCTCGCGGTGCTGAGGTCATGACTGATCACCAGGTAGCAACCGCCATTCTCTGCATGCACCTCGCGGATCAACTCGCAAAGGAGCGCCGTCCTGACCGGGTCCAGACCCGAATCCGGCTCGTCGAACAGGACGATTGCGGGATCGAGCACGAGGGCGCGGGCGAATCCGGCTCGCTTCCTCATTCCCCCAGAGAGCTCGTTCGGCATCTTGTAGTGAGCCTCGGCCAGGCCGACCTCACGAAGCCTGCGGGTGACGATTTCGTCGATCTCGTCCTCACTCTTGTCCGTGTGCTGTCGGAGCGGGAAGCAGACGTTGTCGTAGACGTTCATCGAGCCGAACAGCGCTCCGTCCTGAAACAGGAGACCGAACTTCTTGCGTGTCTCGAAGAGCTCGTCATCCGACATGTTCGGGATCGACTCGCCGTGCACCAGCACGTCGCCCGAGTCCGGGTAGAGGAGTCCGACGATGTGCTTGATCAGCACGCTCTTGCCCGTTCCGGAGGGCCCGAGCACCATCGAGATCATGTCGTCGGGAAGCCCGAGGTTGCAGCCGTTGAGGATCCTCGAGCGACCGAACTGCTTGACGAGGTCGATCACCTCGATCGCGTCGGTTCCTCCGTGATCGCGCTTCTTGCCGGTATGCCATTTGTACGGATTCGGGTCATCGGCCTCGACTCCTGGAATCACGTAGTCGCGTTTCGCGAAATCCTCCTCGCTCCAGCCCTGGGCTGCGAGCGGATCGGTCTTCCGCTTCGGGGTAGCGCTGGTCTTGGTCGACGACCTGGTGTTGGGCTTGGTGCCCGCAGCCGACTTGCGCTTGGCAGGGGCCCTGCGTGTGGTCGACGATGCCGATCTGGCACGCGACGTCGTGGACTTCGCCGTGCGCTTCGCAGTCCCCGTCGTGCGTGAACCTGACTTCCTGGTCTTGCTCGCAGTTGTCTTCTTCTCGGCCATCTTCCTCCTCGCAGCCCTCAGCCGCCTATCGGCGCTCTCGGATTGGCTCCCCAGAAGACCAGTGTCCCCATCATCCCGATCACATGCACTAAGACGATGTTAAGGACCATCGACTTCGCGGTGGCCGTTCCTACGCCCACCGGTCCACCGGATGCGGTGTAGCCGTAGTAGCAGCCAACCAACACGATCACGAGTGCCATCGTCATCCCCTTGATCAGGCTGAACATCAGATCCCCGGGGTTCTGGAACATCCAGAAGATCAGGAAGTATCCGCCGGACGAGACATCGCCGATTTGCTCGACCACGGCGAGCCAACTTGCGAAGAATCCGATGCCGACCGCAGCGAGGTACATGAACGGGAAGACCATCATCGCCGCGAGCAGCCGGGTAGCCGCGAGGAAGGTAATGGGCGGCACGCCCATTACCTCGAGGGCGTCGATCTCGTCTGAGATGCGCATCGCCCCGAGCTCGGCCACGATCCCTGTTCCGACCTTGGCCGAGAGCATGTAGCCGAACGCGTAAGGCACTACCTCGCGGAGATCACACCAGGCGGCGAAAACGCCGGCGTAGGCTGGCGCACCCACAGACCGGTTGAAGTAGGCACCCTCGATCCCACACTGGAGCCCTAGGATGAAGACGAGTCCCCAGATCACGATCGTCGATCCGAGGATCAGGATTCCAGCTTGGCGCAGAGCCTCACCGAAGAACTGGAAGACCCGACCCGAGAAGACCAGACCGATCACCCGGCCGCAGAAACCGAAGATCTCTCCGATCGAGTTCAGCCATCCCCTCGGGACCTCGAGCCAGGCGGACGATCCGTTCACTTGACCACCGAGAGGTCGGGGTTGGTTGCAAGCAGCGTCTGGGTGAACACGTAGTTGAAAGCGAAGACACCGAGGAAGGCGATCACCACCGCCTCGTTGACGGCCCGGCCCACCCCTTCAGCGCCACCCGATGCAGTCATCCCCTTATAGGAGCAGACCACGGCGATGATCGCTCCGAACAGCGTCGTCTTCAGGACCGAGCCCCAGAGGTCGGTGATCGAGGCGTTGTTGAAGAGCGTCGCGAAGAACCCGCCGAGCGGCTCGTTGTAGAGCAACTCCGCGCCGAGTCCCCCGATCACCCCGAAGATCAAGGCATATATGTCCATCAGACCGGTGATCAACATCAGCGCGAGGAACCGAGGCACGACGAGGTTCTTGATCGGATCCACGCCCAACACCTGCAACGCGTCGAGCTCCTCGCGGATCTTGCGGGCCCCCAAATCTGCCGTTATCGCGGTGCCGGCCACGCCTGCGACTACCACCGCGGTGACGAAGGGTGCGAACTCGCGGACCGAAGCCAGGATGAAGAACCCGCCGAGACGATCGAGGGCGCCGAACAAGGAGAGGAAGTTCGCCGCCTGCAGTCCCGGCGCGCCGAACCCGAACGCGAGCGTCGAGATCATCATCGGAAACCAGCAGAGTTGCAGGGCGAACATGAACTGCCCGACGAACTCGCCGCCATAGGGATACGGGGGACGGACAGCAGACATCAGCGTCCTGCCGGTCAGGATCATTACGTCACCAACCTGCTCGAAAAGCGACTTGGCGGGCAGGAACGCCTTGTCTACTGCTGTCTTGAGCATTCTCTCCTCTCTTGCCGATACACCGGTCGGGGTACTCGACTCGAACACGGAAGGTTATTCCATCCTGTCGCCGATGCGTGCGGTGCGTGGAGGCCTCGAGCGTGCGTGGTATGTTCAGCCGCGTGAACGAGGCGCTCCCACCAGAAACGACTGCATCCCGTTCTCACAGGCCCTGGCCCGGGTTGGCTGTCACGGCCGCACTGGCTCTGGCCGTTGCCGGATGCGGCTCCGGGGGAGAGAGACAGGACGCCGACGAACCCAGCGGAGAGTTCCCGGTCGAGGTGCTCGAGGTGAAGTTGCCGGAGAAGCAGAAACTGGCCGAGACCTCGAACCTCGTACTCGAGGTCCGCAACTCCGGCTCGGAGACGATTCCCGATCTGGCGGTGACGATCAACACGCGTTCCTCTGACCTGACGGCTGAAGATGCCGGGGTCGCCAACGGTTCCTTCTCGATCAGGACGGACCGCGAGGATGTCGCGGTCAAGACACGTCCCGTATGGATCCTCAATGCCGACTGGCCGAAGCTGAACGGCAGCGACACCTCGGCGGGAGCGCAACGGGCACAGACGAACACCTACGCCTTCGGCGAACTCGCGGCGGAAGAGACAGCCACGATGACCTGGAACCTGAACGCGGTAGCGACGGGCAGTTATACGGTCGCGTGGGTGCTCTCGGCCGGACTCGACGGGAAGGCCGAGGCGGTCGACGCCATCGGAGAGCCGGTTCAGGGAGAGATCACGGTCGAGATCAGCGGCAAACCGGCGAAGCTCCGAGTCGACGCTCAGGGCAACGTGGTACCGGTACCTTAGGCAACCCGAAGTGTTCAAGAGGCGATGAACGAGAACCAGTCCTGCTGCAGGCCGACGCTCCCTCTCCCGATCTTCCTCCTCGCCCTTGCGGTGGGAGTTGTCGTCGGCCTCGTGATCTCGTTTACCTCCGGGAGTCCGGGGCAAGAGGCAGCTCAGGCGGCGGGATCGCTTCAGCTCAAGCGCATCGGGAACTTCCAGGGACCCGTTTACGTGACCCAACCGCCGCAGGGCGGAAACGTCTACGTGGTCGAGCGCAAAGGGCGTGTGAGGGTAGTCCGCAAGGGCAAGACCCTCGAGCGGCCACTCTTCGATATCTCCGATCGAGTGGAGAGCGGCAATCTGGAGCAGGGATTGCTCTCGATCGCATTTGCGCCGAACTTCCGCACCTCGAGGCTGCTCTACGCGTACTACACGACCAAGTCCGGCGATCAGCTGGTGGTCGAGATGCGCGCCAACGATCGGGGCACCCGAACGGTCGGGGCTCCCCGTGAAGTGCTGCGGATGAGCGACCCCGGGGTGAGCCACAACGGAGGCCTGCTGCAATTCGGCCCCGATGGCCTGCTCTACATCGGAACGGGTGACGGTACGGCTCCCGGAGATCCGCTCCGCACGGCACAGGATCTTGACAGCTTGCTCGGGAAGATCCTCAGGATCAACCCCCGGCCCTCGGGAGGGGCCCCCTACTCCTCCCCTGCCTCGAACCCGTACGTCGGGACCGCGGGTCTGGATGAGATCTTCGCTTACGGTCTGCGAAACCCTTGGCGGTTCAGTTTTGAGCCGAAGCGAGACCTGATCGCGATCGGTGATGTCGGCCAGAACGAATTCGAAGAGGTCAACGTGCTGGCCAGAACGACCGCCAAGGGCGGGAACTTCGGCTGGTCGGCATACGAGGCGTTGAGCAGGTTCAACCTCGACCAAACGGCAGAGGATCGAATCGATCCGGTGGTGTCGTACGACCATGACAACGGCTGTTCAGTCACCGGCGGTTACTTCGTCGACGACCCCGAACTTCCGGCCCTCCGAAATCGATACCTGTACGCCGACCTCTGCACCGCGAGGATCCGCAGCTTCAAGTTCTCGAACGGATCGGTCAACGACGCCCGCACCGAGGATTTGAGCGCCGGACAGGTGGTCTCGTTCGGGCGGGGATCCAAGGGGCAGATCTGGATCGCCTCGATCACCGGGCCGGTCTACCGGATCAAGCAGGGCTGAACAGTAGGCGGGCGTCTCCCCGATTGGGGAAACTGCCTGCTCACGCAATGACCGAGCGCAGGAAGAAACCCGCATCTGGAAAAGGGAAGCGTCCCGCATCGAGGACGAAGTCCCGGCGATCCGGCCCTGCCGGGAAGTCTGCGAAGAGCGGAACCGGAAAGTCGACGGCACGACGCCAGCCTTCGCGCCAGCGCAAGCCGACCAAGCCGGCGAGTTGGCTCGACCGGGCCCGACTCTGGGCAACCGCCGCGGCGCGGGATCTGCGTAGCCCGAGCCGCAAGCAACTGGAGTTCGCCGGTCTGATCCTGCTGGTATCGATCCTCGGAATCACTGGAATCGTGATTCGGGCCACCCGGGAGAGCGGCACCAAGGTAATGGCTCTCGAGAAGGTCGGGAACTTCGACGACCCCGTGGGGATCGTCCAACCCCCGGGACACAGCCAACTGGTCGTGGTGGAGAAAGCCGGTGAACTCCGGGTGCTCGACGGCGGCGTGACCCTCGCCGATCCGATGCTCGACATCCGGAAGCTGGTCAAGACCTCGGGGAGGGGTGGCGAGCAGGGGATGCTCTCGGTCGCCTTCCCTGGCAACTTCGCCAAGACCAATCGCTACTACGTCTCGTTCACCGACCGTCGCGACGACCTCCGGATCTTCGAGTACCGGGTGCGAGACACTGGACAGCTGGTAACCGAACCCGGCAGCGGAAGGGAGATCCTGACCGTGCCCCAGCCGACCACTCAGCACCACTCGGGCCGCCTCGAGTTCGGGCCGGACGGCTTCCTCTACATCGGCTCAGGCGACGGTGGTCCGTCGGGAGACCCGGCGAACGTCTCGCAGGATCGGCGGAGCCTCCTCGGGAAGTTGCTCCGGATCGATCCCTCACGCACCACCGGGCGTAAGGGGAAGCGCAACTGGCAGGCGTATCGATCGCCCAAGAGCAACCCATACGTTGGGATTCCGGGCAGAGACGAAATCTACTCGTCCGGGCTGAGGAACCCCTGGTCGTTCAGCTTCGACCGCTCCACCGGAGCGCTGGTGGTAGGCGACGTTGGCAACTCGAGATTCGAGGAGGTCAACTACCTGCCGGCCGGTGGAGGCCTCGGAGCGAACTTCGGCTGGGCGGCATACGAGGGCACCGCCGTATTCAAAGGAGGCGTGGCGCGATCCCAGACCGTAACGCCGGCAGTCGTCTACCCGCACGGCCCTGCCTGCTCGGTGATCGGTGGATATGTGGTGCGCGACCCCAGGTTGTCGCGGATCGCGGGGCCGGAGGTGGTCGGCTCGGTCGTCTTCGGTGATTTCTGTACGGGGAAGGTCTATGCCTTCGTGCCGAGGTTCGGCCCGGCGAAGAAGGTCCAGGGACTCAGGTTCAAGATCCGTGGACTCTCGGGTTTCGGCCAGGATCGGTCCGGAAGGATCTACCTGATCTCGCTCGAAGGCGGAATCTGGAGACTGACCGCGAAACGGAAGGGCTGAGAACAGCCCTTCCGTCTGCAGCCGGGACTGAGGTCCGGCAGGGCCCCTACGCCCGGTGCATGAGTCTCACTCGGGCATCTCCGATTCCTCATGTGCTTGAAGGACCTCCTCGCCGCTCTCGCCGGTCCTGATCCGGACCGCATCCTCGACCGGCAGGATGAAGATCTTGCCGTCGCCGACCTCCCCGGTCTGAGCGTGCGCGAGGATCGAGTCCACCACCGTCTTGACGTCGCCGTCCGAGACCACACACTCGATCTTCAACTTCGGCCGCACGTTCACCTCGAGCGTGGACCCCCGGTAGGTCTCGACCACTCCCTTCTGTCTGCCTGATCCCTTGACCTCGGTGATCGAGAGGGATGGGAAGCCTTTGTCGAGCAGCTCAGTCCTGATCGGCTCGAAGGACTCGTGGCGAATGAATGCTTCGATCTTCTTCATCGTCATGCCGCCTTTCCGGTGATGTTGCTTGACTTCGACGGAGACGCATCCGCGGCCATCGCGACCGGAGTGCCCGCGACGTGTGGCGCATGATCGGCCACGGGGTATTCGGGCTGTGGAATGAACGCCTCCGGGTATCCGTACATCCCGTGCGAGGAGATGTCCAGACCGCTCTCCTCGTGACCTTCGTCGACCCTGAGACCGATCGTGCGCTTGATCGCCCAGAATGCCGCCAGCGAGAGGGCAAACACGACCACGAAGGTCCCGACCACGCCGACCGCCTGGACCCCGAGCTGTCCGAAGCCAGCGCCGACCGACTCGTCGCCGAACAAGCCGTACCAGACACCCGCGCTGGCGGTGTCACCCACGAGGCGAGGCGAGGCGAACAGCCCTACGGCAAGGGTTCCCCAGATCCCCGCGAGCCCGTGAGCGGAGAGCGCTCCTACCGGATCGTCGAGCCGCTTCTCGATCTGGAGCACTCCGACCACCACCACGATCCCCGCGATGAACCCGATCACCGGGGCGGCCCAGTACTCGACGTAACCGCAACCGGCGGTGATGCCGACGAGGCCCGCGATCGCGCCGTTGCCCGCCATTCCTACATCGACCGTCTTGGTCATTAGCCAGCAGGTGAGCAGCGCACCGAGCACGCCCGCAGCGGCACCGAGCTGGGTGTTGAGCGCTACCTCGGCGAAGAAGACACCGTCGGTGACCAGGGCGGACCCCCCGTTGAATCCGAACCAGCCGATCCAGAGCAGCATCACACCCAGCCCCACCAGCGGCATGGAGTGTCCCGGGATCGCCCGGGGCGAGCCGTCAGGCCCGTACTTGCCCTTCCGTGATCCGAGCAGGAGCAAGGCTGCGAACGCGGCGGTAGCGCCGGTCAGGTGGACCACGGAGGACCCGGCGAAGTCGAGTACCTCCTTGCCGCCGATGTCATCGAGCAGTCCGAAGCCGGACCAGACGCTGTGCGCGATCAAGGGGTAGATCAGGGCCCCGAAGATCACTGCGAAGATCGCGTAGGGCGCGAACTTGATCCGCTCCAGTGTTGTGCCCCAGACGATCGCGAGAGAAACCGCGCAGAAGGCGAGACCGAAGAGGAAGCTGTTGGCGGCGACACCGTCGTTGGTCACCTCTCCAACCTGCTGGCCGAAGTGGAAGAAGAAGCCCTGATCACCGAACACCGCACCTCCAGACGCGGAATTCACCGCATAGCCGACCGCCCACCAGGAGAGGGTCACGACCGCGAAATTGACCAGGATCTTCCCGACTCCGGTTCCTGCGTTCTTGCGTCGCGAGAAGCCTATCTCCAGGAACATGAACCCCGCCTGCATCAGGAATACCAAGATGCAGGACACGATTATCCAGAGGTTGTCGAGCTCGATATCCAGGTTCACAACCTGCTTGCCCACCTCAGCCGATGTCATTCACGAGCCTCCTTTTCTGCGCACGTCGTGCCGTTGCCGGATTACCTGATCTTCAGTGGTCGACGGTATTGAGAGGCCACGCCCGTCCATATGGACGCATGTCGGAAATCCCGTCTTGACGATTGTCCGAAGTGAAACCACGCCTGAGCAAGCGACCGAGGCGTGGGGGACGACACACAGCGGCCAGATAGGGCGATATGGTCAGCAAGGTGACGAGGGTCCGATCGGGCCCTTTTGGCAGCAGCGCCAACGAGAGGAGAGAGAGAGTGGAGACCTCGACGACCAGCACCGGTGCCTCATCCGGGCAAGCCCATGGAGGAAATGGAAGCTCGTCGGCAGCGACTCAGATCGAGGTCCGCAAACCCACCGACGGAACGCTGATCGGAACCGTCCCCCTCGACGATCGGGAGGCAGTTCAGGCAGCTGTCGCCCGGGTCCGCTCCAACCAGCCGGCCTGGGAGGCACTGGGGATCAAGGGTCGACGGAAGTACCTGTTCCAGCTGCGGGACTGGCTGCTCGATCACGAGGACGAGATCGCAGACCTGATGCAAGCCGAGACCGGCAAGGTGAGAGCCGACGCGAGCAGCGAGACGGTCTACCTCGCCGACCTGATCAACTTCTACGGCAAGAAGGCGAAGAGGTTCATCGGAGAGGAGAAGGTCTCAGCCCCTTCGCCCCTGATGAGCGTCAAGAAGCTGAGGGTCCAGCACCGCCCTTACGAAGTGGCGGGTGTGATCAGCCCGTGGAACTTCCCGTTGATCCTCTCACTCGGTGATGCCATACCCGCCCTGATCGCCGGCTGCGCGGTTGTGATCAAGCCTTCCGAGCTCACTCCCCTTGGTCTCCAGCGGGTGCTGAAGGCATGGAAGGAGGAGATCGGCGCCCCGGACGTGCTCGAGGTGGTGAACGGCCTCGGCGAGACAGGCTCGGCTCTGGTGGACGAGGTCGACTTCGTTCAGTTCACCGGTTCGGACAGGACCGGCAAGAAGGTGATGGCCCAGGCCGCAGAGAAGCTTACGCCCGTTTCGCTCGAACTTGGCGGGAACGACGCGATGATCGTGCTCGACTCAGCCAAACTCGACCGCGCGGTAAACGCCGCCACATGGGGATCGTTCCTGAACACCGGCCAGGTCTGCATGTCGGTAGAGCGCATCTATGTGGCCGATACCCTCTACGACGAGTTCGTCGAAAAGCTGACCGAGGAAGTGAACGAACTCCGGCAGGGCGAAGACGATACGAAATATGGTGCCGAGGTGGGCGCCATGACCTTCGCCCCGCAGATCGACATCTGTACCGATCACATAGAGGATGCGAGGAAGAAGGGCGCGCGAATCCTCACCGGTGGCGAGGGACGCGAGGATCGACCCGGGCAGTGGCTCAGGCCGACCGTGATCGCCGACGCCTCGCCCGAGATGGAGGTCGTCAAGGAGGAGTCATTCGGGCCGGTCGTGGCCGTGATGAAGGTCCGCGACGCAAATGAAGCCGTCGAGCGAGCAAACGCTAGCAGGCACGGTCTGACCGGTTACGTGTTCGGCAAGCGGTCAGAGGCCGAAGCGGTCGCGAGACGCCTCGAGGTCGGAGCTGCCTGCGTGAACGACGTCCTGATCAACTTCCTCAATCCCGCCGTTCCGATGGGCGGCTGGAAGGACAGCGGTATCGGCTTCCGGCATGGGGCTTCCGGCATCAAGAAGTTCGTGCGCTCGGAGTCGCTGGTCATCAACCGCTTCGGTCAGGGACCGGGCAGGGATCCGTTCTTCTTCCCATATACGCCGGAGCGACGGGCGCTGCTCAACCGGATCTTCCGGTTCTTCGGTGCGCGGGATCTGCGTCGCAAACTCGGCAAGTAGTCGACTCCTGCCGAAAGCGAAAGTAGGAGAGGCTCAGGAGGCTGCGCGCTCGCGCACGAGCCTTGCTGCCTCGACCATGTTGCGGAGAGCCTCTTCGGTCTCTGGCCAGGCGCGGGTCTTGAGCCCACAGTCTGGATTGACCCAGACCTGGTCAGCGGTGAGGACCTCGGCAGCCGCCTCGAGGAGTTCGGACATCTCCTCGACTGATGGAACCCGCGGAGAGTGGATGTCGTAGACACCAGGGCCGATCTCCTGCGCATAGCCTTGCTTCTCCCAGTCACCGAGGAGCTCCATGCGGGAACGGGCCGCCTCTATCAGCAGCACGTCCGCATCCATCGCCTGGATGTGATCCATGATGTCGCCGAAGTCCGAGTAACACATGTGTGTCTGGATCTGGATCGCGTCCTCGACTCCGGAGGTCGAGATGCGGAAACACTCGACTGCCCAGTCGAGATACTCGGCCCAGTTCTCGCGTCGGAGGGGTAAACCCTCGCGAATCGCCGGTTCGTCGACCTGGACGATTCCTGCTCCGGCCGAGACCAGATCGTGGACCTCGTCTCTGACCGCCAGAGCCAACTGCCTGCAGGTGTCGGAGCGAGGTTGGTCGTCGCGGACGAAAGACCACTGGAGCATCGTCACCGGACCCGTGAGCATGCCCTTGACCGGAAGCTCGGTCAGCGACTGCGCATAGAGGTGCCAGTCGACGGTCATCGGAGAGGGCCGGCTGACATCACCGAAGATGATCGGTGGGCGCACGCAGCGAGACCCGTAGGACTGGACCCATGCGTTCTGGGTGAACGCGTAGCCCATCATCTGCTCGCCGAAGTACTGGACCATGTCGTTCCTCTCCGGCTCTCCATGGACGAGCACATCGAGGCCGACCTCTTCCTGGAACGAGATGACCTTCTGGATCTCGGACTCCATCCGCTCCTTGTAAGCGGGAAAGTCGATCTTGCCCTCCCTCAGTTCGGCGCGGGCGGTCCGGATCTCTGTGGTCTGCGGATACGAGCCGATCGTGGTGGACGGGTAGAGGGGCAGGCCGAGTCGCTCGCGTTGGGCTTTCTGGCGTGCCGTGAAGTCGCTGTCGCGACGTGCGTCTGCCTCGGTCAAGGCCTCGACCCGCGAACGGACCTCGGGGTTGCTCGTCCTGTGCGAGTTGCGGCGACTCTCGAGGGCACGATCGTTGGCATCCAACTCCGAAGCGATCGCTTCACGCCCCTCGACCAAGCCCCTTGCGAGCGTTGCCACCTCGCCCACCTTCTGCACCGCAAAAGACATCCAGGAACGGAGCTCGTCATCGAGATCTTCGTCGCCCCCGGTCGGCTCGGCGTCGAGATCCACCGGTGAGTGCAGGAGCGAACAGGAGGTCGAGACCACCAACTGGCTGACCCGGCTGGCGAGTCCAGCCACGAGGTCGAGGCTGTGCTCCAGGTCGCAGATCCAGACGTTCCGACCGTCGACGATGCCCGCGAACAGCCACTTGTCCTCGAGACCACCCTGGTCCGCGATCAGCTCGACGTTATGGCTTCCTCGATGGAGGTCGAGTCCGATTCCCTCGACCGGAAGGTCGCGCAGAACCCCGTAGGCATCGCCGACGTGATCGAAGTAGGTCTTGACGACGATCCGCGGACGCTCGTGGACCTTCGCCAACTCTTCGTAGGCGAGGCGCAACGCGTCGAGCTCCTTCTCGGTCCTGTCCTCGACGAAGCACGGCTCGTCGAGCTGAACCCAGGTCGCGCCCTGCTCGGCAAGCCTCTCGAGGGCCTCTCCGTAGACCTCGACCAATCCCTCGAGCAGATCGAGGGGATCGAAATCACCGGACAAACCGTCGGCAGGCTTGGAGAGGAGGAGCAGGCTCACCGGGCCGATCAGGACGGGGACGGTGTCGATTCCAAGTTCGGACATCGCCTCCGCGTGCTCGTCGAACGGCTTGGTCGAGGAGAGCGAGAACTCCGTCGTCGGTCCCAGCTCTGGGACGATGTAGTGGTAGTTGGTGTCGAACCACTTGGTCATCTCCATCGCTGTGACATCGATGCCATCGGCCTGCCTGCCTCGGGCCATCGCGAAGTAATCCTCGAGGCCGATGTCTCCACCCTCCCAGCCGTAGCGCTCGGGAATCGCGCCGACCAGCGCGATCGTGTCCAGCACCTGGTCGTAGAAGGAAAAATCGTTGGAAGGGATCAGATCGATGCCGGCATCGCTCATCCGCTTCCAGTTGGCGATGCGGATCTCTCGCGCGACCTGCTGCAGATCAGCCTCGCTGCTCTCTCCCCGCCAGAAGGACTCGGTGGCGAACTTCAGCTCGCGGGCGGGACCGATACGCGGGAACCCTGAAACATTGGAAAGTGCCATACGGCGACTGACCTTAGCGAGTGAGGCGCGAAGACCTCATCCTGCCGAAGCCTGGTCAGGCACGGGATCACCCCGTCCGGCCCGAGGCTGGAGCCGAACCGGAGCTGCCTGCAGGGCATGGAGGCGCATGTCAGACCAGCTGACCCCCTCCCTGACCAGCGAGGGGACGCCGAGCAGCGCAGCGGTGGCCACCTCCACGGCCTGGAGGATGACTCCGTAGGCAAGGGCGGTTGCGGGGTCGACCCCGAAGCCCGCACTGAGCACGCTCACAACGGCAAGCTGGAAGACACCGATGTTCGAGGGGGTCACCGGGACGACAGCGGTCACGTTGACCGCGAACAGTACGGCGGCAGCGGCGCCTATCCCTACCGCGCCATCCAGACCGTTGATACCGAGTGCGGCGAACAGCGCCCAGCATGCGCCGAGCTGAAAACTCCAGGCGCCGAGCTGGAACGCGGTTGCACCCAGCCCCTGCTTGGGGTGACGGAAGACGCTCAGACCACTTCGCACCTCGTTCAGGGCGCGACGCACGGCTCTCGCCAGTCGGGCGATCCTTCCCTCGCCGTTGGGGCGAATCAGAACCGGGGCCACAAGGACCGCGATCAAAAGCAGAGCTGGAGCCATGCTGTAGATGAAGATCCGCTCGGTGCTCGACTGGAAGAGATCGCTGGTGCTGACGATCACCACTCCCAGCAGCACCAGCGCGAAGATGTTCATCGCGGTTTGCGACACGAGCGTGCCCACGATCACCGCGAAGGTCTCCCTCATCCGGCCAACCCGACGCGACAGCACCATCGCTCTGGCCGGCTCTCCCAGCCGGGCGGGCAGGGTCGCCGACATGAACACCCCGATCATCGTGGCCGAGGCAACGTCACGCCTCCTCACGGGCGAGCCGGGCAGGGCCGACCTGACCACGATCAACCAGGACGCGGCACGCAGGAAGAGGGAGGCGATCATGAGTGCGCAGGCGAGAAGCACCCAAGAGATATCGGAACCGATCACGCTGGCTGCCACGTCGTGCAACCCCACCTTCTTCGCGGCGAGCAGAGTCAATCCCACGCCGAGTACCCCGACTACGCCGAGCGCCGCCTTCCGTAACAGACGCGCGCCGCGGCCGGTATCGGGAATCGGATCGAGCGACGGCATGCGCTTCGGAGGGGAGGGAGTGGATCCGTCGATCGGAATCAGTCCGGTGCGACGGGCGATCGCTTCCGGCCGACTGACTGGCGGGCGGGCGGGGATGAGAGCTGACTCGTAGACCTCTGTTACTTCGTCGGCGATCCTCGGCCATGCATAGCGCTCGGCGCTCTTGCGGGCCGCCCTGCCCATCGACGCGATCCGCTCCGGCTCGTGCCAGAGGTCCCTGAGTACCTCTGCGAGTCGCTGTGGATCGGCCGGGGGAACGAGCACCCCGTCGAGTCCATCTGTGACCACGTCCGAGTAGCCGGCGATGTTCGACGCTACCACTGGGGTTCCTGCGGCAAAGGCCTCTGTCAGGACCATGCCAAAGCTCTCTCCCGACAACGAGGGGGCACAGAGGAGATCTGCCTCGCCCAGATGTCGCCAGAGTTCATCGTCGGAGACCCGACCGGGGGTAGCGATTCTCGACGCGGCCTCGGGGTCAGCCAGCAGCCGCTCCACCTCCTCGCGCGTGGCTCCGACCACGGTCAATCTCGCAGGAACCTGCTCGATCAAGGCCGCGAAAGCGGTCAGGAGGACCCCGAGGCCCTTACGCTCCTCGGCTCGACCGAGGAAGAGCAGGTTCAACTCCTCCGAGGCCGGCTTGCGACCCGTGGGGGTCGGTGCGGCCGCGAGATCGACACCGTTGGGCACGATCGAGTACTCGCCTCCAAACCAGCGTTTACCGGTCCACGCCGCGGCCTCGGAAACCGCGATCCTGCGGGTCAGTTGGTTGAACAGACGCCGTGCGCCCAAGCCGTTTGCGATGTAGTTGGGCAACGGTTTGGTCGAGTAGGCATGGAAGGTCCCGACGATCGGAGCACCTCTGAAGGTGTTTGCGTCCCACGCGACCAACGGTGCGGCTGGTTCGTGGACGTGTACGACATCGAACTCACCCGACTCGAGCTCCCGACGGAGCTTGAGGACATTGTCGGGAAAGACGCCAAGGTTCGAGACCGCTCCGTTGGCACCGACCGGGATCGTCCTCCCCAGTGGTACGAGGAAATCGGGTTGGTCGACCTCGGCCGGCATCCGGTTCCGGTGCAGCACCCGGGTGATCCGGTCAGAAGGGTCGGAGGGCGCGAGAACCCGCACGAAATGCTCCCGCGAAGCGAGTTCGTGGGCCAGAGCCTCGACGTGACGATTGACCCCTCCCCTGTAGGTCCAGGAGTACGGCGATACCAATGCGATGCGCACGAACACAGCGTATAGGTCCTGCTGACAGCCGAAGGAGACCTCGCGCCCACTAACCTGAGGTTCCATGGCGGTTGGCACCTATGCGAAATTCACTTTCTTCAAGATCGATCCGGCCTGGCGGCGGCTGCCCGTGGAGGAACGAGTGCGTGACAAGGAGGAGTTCCTGGCCGCTTGCGAGGACTTCGCGCAGGACCATTCGCTGCGGGCCTACTCGACCATCGGCACCCGCGGTGACACCGACCTGATGCTGCTCAGCCAGAGCCGGGTATTGGAGGACCTCCACACCTTCCATGTCGTGCTCGGGCAGAGTGGACTGGCCAAGTGGGCTGATGTCCCCTACTCCTATCTGGCGATGACCAAGGTTTCGGAGTACTCGGAGGAGTTGGCGCGTCACGAGATCTGTGTCTCGAACCGTAAGTACCTCTTCGTCTATCCGTTCGAGAAACAACGCGAGTGGTACACGCTCCCGATCGAAGAGCGCAGGAGGATCATGGAGGGCCACATCGAGACCGGCCGGAAGTACCCGCAGATCTCGATCAACACCGCCTACTCGTTCGGGCTCGACGATCAGGAGTTCGTGGTCAGCTTCGAGGGCGACGAGCCGGACGAGTTCCTCGAACTGGTTCAAGAGCTTCGAGGAACCGAGTCGAGCGCCTACACGCTGAGGGACACGCCGATCTTCACCTGCGTCTCGATGTCGGCCGCGAGAGCGGTCGATGCCCTCGACGGAACCGCCGCCACCGCTGTCGCTTCCAGACAGAACGACTGACAACCCTCTGATCCCATCGCCTAGGCTGCTGACTCCTCTGATGAACAAGACCCGCACAGGAAGCCCCGACAACCCGGCCCGGATAGCGATCATCGGTTCAGGACCGGCTGGCTTCTATACGGCCGAACATCTGCTCAAGAGCGAGGACCCCGCCTGCGAGGTGGACCTGTTCGACCGCCTCCCCACCCCTTACGGACTCGTGAGGGCCGGGGTCGCACCCGATCACCCCAAGATCAAGTCGGTGACAAGGGTCTACGAGCGCACCGCCGCCCGTGACGGCTTCCGTTACTTCGGCGCAGTCGAGGTAGGCAAGGACGTGACTCTCGAAGAGCTCCAGCAGAGGTATCACGCGATCGTGCTGGCCTACGGGTCGTCGACCGACCGCAAGCTCGGCATTCCCGGAGAGGATCTTCCCGGTAGCCATGCCGCTACCGAGTTCGTCAACTGGTACAACGCCCACCCCGACTTCGCCGATCGCGAATTCGATCTGTCCGCCAAACGGGCGGTGGTGGTCGGCAACGGGAACGTCGCGGCCGACGTCGCCCGGATGCTGGCCCTGACCGGAGAGGAGTTGGCGCAGACCGATACCGCGGATCACGCGATCGAAGCTCTGCCCTCCAGCGGGATCGAGGAGATCGTCGTCCTCGGTCGCAGAGGACCAGCTCAGGCCGCCTTCACCAATCCGGAGCTGCGCGAGTTGAGCGAGATGCTCGAAGCCGATCTGATCATCGACGCCGCCGAAGCGGAACTCGATCCCGCGAGCCGGGATTCGCTCGACTCAGACGACGGCGACCCGACGCGCCGACGAAACGTCGAGATGATCGAGGAGTTCGCGGGTCGTGAGCCGGAAGGAAAACCCAAGCGGATAGTCCTCAGGTTCTGCGCTTCCCCTGTCGAGATCCAGGGCGACGGGAGGGTGGAACGACTGGTGATCGGGAGGAACGAGCTGACCTCCGAGGGAGACCGGATCACGGCGCGTGACACCGGGGAACGCGAGGATCTCGAGTGCGGTCTGATCTTCCGTTCGATCGGGTACCGCGGGGTGCCGATGGAGGGAGTGCCGTTCGACGAGGACCGTGGCACGATCTCGAACGTCGAAGGCAGGGTCACCGATCCCGACTCCGGTGAGCAGGTTACCGGTCTCTACACGGTCGGCTGGATCAAACGGGGGCCCTCCGGCGTTATCGGCACCAACAAAAAAGATGCTCAGGAGACAGCGGACAATCTCCTCGCCGACATCAGCGCAGGCAAGCACCTCGAAGCGGATCTCGCCGACGACCGCGAGGCAACGCCCGCCTTACTAGCCAAGCGCAAGCCGGATGCGGTCGCCTTCGAGGAGTGGGCGAAGATCGACGCTGCCGAGGTCGCTAACGGCGAACCACAGGGCCGCCCTCGGGTCAAGTTCACCTCTATCCCCGAGATGCTCGAAGCGGCGAAAGGATCCTGATGGCGGCGGACCTGGCGGAACTCCAGTCGATGATCGAAGACGCCCTCCCCGGGGCGAGCGTCGAAGTCCTCGACGAGGGGGGCGGCGATCACCTGCGGGCGGTTGTGGCCGCGCCTCAGTTCGACGGCCTGACGACGATCGACCAGCACCGCCTCGTGAGGGCTGCCGTCCAACCGAGGATGGACGACGGAACGATCCACGCGCTTTCGATCACGACCTCGCTTCCCGCCGCCGGATGACCGGCGGCGGCCTACCCGTATAGTCAGAATCGTGAACGAACCCGGCATCACAGACAACGAGCCCACGGTGACCGAGAAGGTCCGCGAGTTGATCGCTGAGAACGAGATACTCCTGTTCATGAAGGGGACCCCCGAAGCGCCCCAATGCGGCTTCTCGATGCGGGTAGTCGGGATTCTCGACCAGCTCGACACCGACTACGCGGCGCTCGACGTACTGCCTGCCCTGGATCCGCTCCGTGAAGCGACGGGCGAGATCGCAGACTGGCGCACCTTCCCGCAGCTCTACGTGAAGGGGAACCTGGTCGGCGGCTGCGACATCGTCGAGGAGATGTACGCGTCCGGAGATCTCGCCGGACTGCTCGGTGTGGAAGCACCGCCACCAGATCCTGATTCCCCTGCCCCCGGCGCAATGCCGCCGGCCTCATCCGGACCGATCCAGATCGAGGAGTAGCGACTCTCGCTAGACGGCTGGAGCGCCCTCGCCGGGCGCTTCCTCGCGTACCTGAAATGAGGAACCGCAGCCACAGGCCGCAACCACGTTCGGGTTGTTGACCTGGAATCCGGCTCCCTGGAGACCGTCGACCCAGTCGACTTCGGACCCGAAGACGAACTGCATGCTCGTCTTGTCGACCACTACCGGGACTCCGTCGAATTCGAATCGGTGATCGTCATCGTCGGCCTGATCAAAAGCAAGCGCGTACTGGAAGCCCGAGCAACCACCGCCGCGAACGGCAACGCGGAGGGCGCGAGCCTGCTCGTCGTCACCGCCGAGGAGCTCACGAACCTTCTCCACCGCCGCCGGAGTGAGGGTGACTGGATCGATCTTTGTTTCAGTACTCATCGCCACTGCATTCTAGACCCCAGCCCGGTCCGGCTGGGAAGTCTTCCATGCGAGATGCTCGAGAATCCGCTTGGAATCGCTGATTACCTCTCCCTCCAGCAACAGCACCGGAACCCTGCTCTGCCCGCTCAGTTCCACTATCTCCGGTCGCGAACCCCGACCCCAGGCAACGCGGCGCTGCTCGAAGGGGATTCCCGATCTGCGCAACCTGCGCGCGACCGTTCCGCACGGGCAGAGGTAATCGCCTGGCACCCTGCACCTATAGAGCACCGCTTCCGAGGGCTTATGAACCGAATCATCCACCGAGCGATCGTAGGCGAGAGAAGAGGTCAGCGCCAACTCGATCCGAAACCCTGATAGAACACATCGGGTGAGCAGAGGAGAGCAGCACACGGTGCTGGTTGCCGACACGACCGGCTACCTGCCCAGCGAGACCGTCGATCACCTCGGAATCGAGTTGGTCAGCCTCTACGTGACCCTCGACGGGGTCACCGAGAAGGAAACCGAGATGGGCGACTTCTCGGAGTTCTATGCGCGCCTCAGGGCGAGTGAAGGTATGCCCACTACCTCGCAACCATCTGTAGGCGACTTCATCGATGTCTACGAGCCGATCCTCGCCGAAGGTAAGGAGATCCTCTCGGTGCACATCTCGGCAGGTCTCTCCGGCACCCACGAGACAGCAATCCAGGCGAAAGAGCAGTTGACGTCAGCGGGCAAGGGAGGCGAGAGAATCGAGGTGTTCGACTCCCGCAGCGCTGCTGGCGGGACAGGGATGATGCAGTTGGCGGGAGCGGTGGCGGCACGTCAGGGCCAGAGTGCAGCGGACGCGCTTGCCACGGTGACGGCAGCTCGCGAGGAGCTGAAGATCTGGTTCGCCCCGGACACCCTCGAGTATCTGCGACGCGGCGGGAGGATCGGAGGAGCCCAGGCTCTGATCGGCTCTGCTCTGCAGATCAAGCCGATTCTGACCTTCGAAGAGGAGGTGACCCCCGGGGAGAAGGTCCGGACTTCGAAGAAGGTGGTCGAGCGGATGAAGGCCCTCTCCGAGGAGCGTCACGCTGCAGGCGCCGACGGCTGGGTAATCCAGCACATCGACGACGCCGAGCGGGCAGATGCACTGGCTGAGGCCTGTCGCGAGATCTACGGATGCGAGCCTCTGATGATCTCCCAGATCGGTCCAGTCGTAGGTGCGCACGGTGGACCCGGGCTGCTCGGTACCGGGAGCATCCCGACGAAGTTCGTCCCGAGGGACGTTCTTCGCTGATCCACTCTGATTCTGGCCGCTAGCTGCGTCGGCCGAGTGCGATCGCGACCCCTGCGATCGCACCGATCGCGAGAGCGCCAGCGACCAACTCGCCCTTGTGCTTCGAGGCCTGCAGCTTGAGATCCGTAGCCTCGGTCCAGCGCTGCCTCAGTGCGCCTACCGAATCCGAGAGCTCTGAACGCTGGACCACGATGTCGTCGCGGATCTGATCCGCACTCCGCGCCCCCGGCGCCGGCATGGGCCTTCTGACCCGCGGATCTGTATTTCCCTCGCTCACGACTTGACCTCCCCGCTGGTGGATCTCGATCCCTCTAGATCGGACTTGATCTCCTTGGCCTGCTCGATCGCCATCTCGGGCAACGGCGGCGCGGAGGTCTGGAAGGCCCGCCGCGCAAACAGGCCTGCACCTACTGCGACGAGGATGAAAATCACGGCTTCGATCAGGAAGCCGGCCCAGAACGAACTACCGAAAAACGCGCTGTTGAGGCCCCAGGCGATCGCATGCATCAGGAGGATCAAGGCGAGGACAGCGAATATCCCCGCCGCCACTCCGACCACCGAGCCACGGACCAGCCGGTTGAATTTCTCGGAGACCTCCGTCTTGGCGAGCTCGATCTCTTCCCTGAACAGCACCGTCGCCCGATCGGTTACCTCGAATGCGAGCTCACCGATGGTCATGTCATCGAGACCCCTTGCGCCCGCGGCATCAGACCCGGTTCGGGGTGCGGATCCGGCAGAGCCCGTAGCCGAACCCGCAGCTGCTCCCGAGCCTGCGCCGGAGCGAGGACGCTGAGCACCTGCACCCTGTGTCCCCTTCCCGGCCGACGGTGTCGCCGGTGACTTGGGCTGTCCCTCTGGCTGACTCACTCGGGCGGCTCCTCGTTGAAAGCGCGCTTCCAGATCGCGGCGGAGGCCCTGCGGGCCAACAGAGCGGCGAGGGCGCTGGTGGTCACCGTGAGACCGGTCCAGACGAGTCGTCTGACCATCTCGTTTTCTTGCTCGGTGCCGGGCACGGGGCTCGAGACTCGCTCGCTTGTCGAACTCAGGGACACGTCCATTGAGTAAACCAGCCTGAGACCGAAAACGCGGGAGGGATCCTTCTAATCACCGACGGGCTCGGAGATCGGAGCGAGGCCACGGTAGATCGTGTCGACGACCAGTTCCTTGGCCCGGTCGAACTCCTCCTCGTTGGCCGGAACCAGCTCGAAGATCCAACCGGAGAGGAACTGCTCCACCGCGCCGAAGAAGAGGAGTGATGCGTCGGTCGAAGAGACGTCACTTCGCATCTCACCCTTCTGCTGGGCCTGCTCGACGAAAGAGGCCACCTGGTCGTAAGCACGGGTGATCTCGGGCAGATGAATGCGGCCGAACGAGTTCGCCGCCCGGGTCACCTCGACGATCACGACCTTCATCACCTCGGGCTGGTAGCGATAGCTGTCGACGATGAATGCGGCGGCGGCGGAGAGCTTCTCGCGCGGGGTCTCGAGGGACTCGTCCGCCTCGGCCATCGCAGCGAGCAGGAGCGACCAACGCTCGCTGAAGAGTTCGTTGAGCATCTGCTCCTTCGAGTCGAAGTAGTGGTAGACCAGCCCGTGAGCAACACCGGCTTCGCTGGCGATGTCCGAGACACGGGATGCGTGGAAGCCCTTCTCGGCGAAGACCTTGGTAGCGGCCTCGAGGATCGATCGGCGCTTGTCGGCAGCCTTCTCGCTCGCCATCGCTACAGCGCCCCCTGGACCGCGGGGGTCATCTTGGCGGCACCGGGCCACGGGTAACTCTCCGGTCGGCGAGAGTCGATGGCAGGGATCTGGTCACGCACGCTTGCAAGGGAGGAGAGGTCGCAGTCGGCGACCGCCACCCCCACCCCATCCTGGACCCGTGCCAATACGGTCCCCCACGCGTCGCACAAAAGCGAGTTGCCGAAGCTGTCGTACTGGGGCTCGGCATGTCCACTCTGGTTGGCTGCCGCGATGAAGGTCTGGTTCTCGATCGCCCGTGCGCGGAGCAAGACCTCCCAGTGAGCGGCTCCGGTGTGTCTCGTGAAGGCGGAGGGAACGGTGATCAGGTTCGCCCCGCGAAGCGAGAGGATCCTGAACAACTCGGGAAAGCGCAGGTCGAAGCAGATCGTCATCCCGAGATCGAAACCTGTCTCGCCCAGCGGCACCTCCACGACCTCCTCGCCGGGTTCTTCGGTTGCGGACTCGCGGTACTGGACCCCGTCGACCTCGACGTCGAACAGGTGGATCTTGCGATAGACCGCGAGGTTGCTGCCGTCCGGGCCGAAGAGAACCGAGGTGTTCGAGAGCTTCTCCCTGTCCGCCCGGCGCTCCGCGAAGCTGCCGGCCAGCAGGAAGATTCCCCTCTCGGACGCCCAGGTCGCGGCGGAGGACATCGCCGGGCCATCGAGTGGTTCAGCACCTTCCAGGAGAGTCTCGGGTGAGCCGAGCAGCGGCCATTTCTCGGGCAGCACGACCAACTCGGCCCCTTCATCGACAGCACGCGCCACCAGACCGTCGGCGGCCTCGAGATTGAGATCTCGATCGCTGCCGGAGTTCATCTGTACCACTCCTACCCGCACCCGCTCAAACCTTCCTTCGACTGGACTGGAAATTGACTGATCCGTCAATCTAGCGCCGTTCGAAGCATGCGGTTGGCAGGCGACGACCGTAACTCGTCCTCTCAGGCGAGGAAGGAGCCCGACTGCTCGGCGTCGGGATCGTTCAATCCGGCGGCCGATCCGCTGGAGATCAGCTGCTCGATCTCGTCCTCACGGAAGCCTGCCTCTGTGAGAACCTCGGCAGTGTGCTCGCCGAGCGCGGGGGCAGCTGCCGGCGGGCGAGCGGGTGTTCGGGAGAACGGAACCGGGAAGGCGAGCTGGCGGACCTTCCCGAGTTCGGGCTGATCGAGCTCTACGACCATCTCCCGCTCCATCGCCTGCTGCGAGTCCAATGCCTCGTCCAGATCGAGCACCGGCTCGATGCAGCAGTCATGCTCGTCGTTGAACTCCCGCCACTCATCGCGGGTCCGCGAGGAGAACACCTCGGAGATCTCGCGCCACGCATCTGATCCCGGAGCCTCGAACTGCTGCTCGATCAAGTCCGCACGATCCACCCCACCACACCAGGCCGCCCAGAACTTCGGCTCGAGGGCTCCACAGGTGACCCAGCCGTCGGAGGCGCGGTACGGCATGTAACAGACGAAAGCACCTGCGAGCTCCAGCCGGCCGCGCTCGGGGGCGATCCCTTCGGCGAAGTACTTGGCGGCGACCATGACCAGCCAGCTGGCTGCACCGTCGGTCATCGACACGTCCACCATCTGCCCCTCGCCCGAGTTACGCGCCTCGTGGACCGCAGCGAGGATCGCGAAGGCCGCGGCCATCGCTCCACCGCCTAGATCGGCGATCTGAACCGCGGGCTGGACCGGCGGGCCGTCGACCTCGCCGTTCAGGCCCAGGACCCCATTCAGGCCGAGATAGTTCATGTCGTGTCCGGCGCGGTCTCGATTCGGTCCGCTCTGTCCGTAGCCGGTGATCGGGCAATAGACGAGTCGGGGATTGGCCTGGTTCAGTTCCTCGTATCCGATGCCGAGGCGGTCCATCACGCCTGGGCGGAACGACTCCACCAACACATCGGCATCTGCGACAAGCCGGAGCAGGGCTTCACGACCGGCGTCGGACTTGAGATCGAGCCTGATCGAGCGTTTGCTCCGGTTCAACGCCAGGAAGTAGGCAGATCTGGTGCCGAGTCGCTGGAGGTCCTCGTCGCCGTAGTAGGGAGGGGCCCAGCGCACATAGTCACCGGCCCCGGTGTCCTCGACCTTGATCACATCCGCGCCGAGATCGGCGAGCATCAGGGTGCAGAAGCCACCCGGAAGCAATCGGCTGAGATCGAGCACACGCAGATCCGAGAGGGGCCCATTGCCGCTCTTTCCGGCCACAGGGTCAGGCTCCGGCGGCATCGCGCGCCGGCAGACCGAGCATCTGTCGAGCCTCCGTCACGGTGGCCGCCCGGCGGCCGATCTCCTCGGCCATCTCACGCGCCTTGGCGATCAAGTCACCGTTCGAGGTCGCCATCTCTCCGTCGGGTAGGTAGAGGTTGTCCTCGAGGCCGGCGCGGACGTTCCCGCCCAGAGTGAGGGCGGAGCCGATCAGCTTCCACTGATCGCGTGAGACTCCGATCAACTGCCAGTTGTTGGGCCCCTCCGCCCCACCGGGTACCTGCTCGGACATGAAGGCGACGTTCCTCGGAGTCGGCCGGATCCCACCGGTCACTCCCATCACGAGCGAGATCTGCAGCGGGGGCTCGAGCAGTCCCATGTCGAGCAGCGGGTCGAGGTTCGCTACATGGCCGGCGTCGAAGCACTCGTGCTCGGGCTGGATGCCCGCCGCCTGCATCGCCTCGATCAGTTCGATGATCTCGTCGAAGCTGTTCTCGAAGACCGCCTTGAATACGAAATCCTTTCGCCTGCGCGAGTACTTGGCGTAGTTCATCGAACTCATGTTCAGCGCGGCGACATCGGGGCGCAGTTCTTCGAGATAGGCGATCCGCTTCTCGAGCGGGATTCCGATCGCGCCGGTCGAGTAGTTGATGATCACATCGTCGACCTCGGATTTGATCGCCTCGGTGATGTGCCTGAAGTCCTCGACCTCGTAGGAGGGCGTTCCCTCCGGGGTTCGGGCATGGATGTGGATCTGCGACGCGCCTTCGTCGACCGCCCGCCTGGCCTCCGCCGCGTACTCCTCGGGCGTGTAGGGGATCGCCGGGCACTGCTCGCGGTTGGCGATCGCGCCGGAGATCGAGCAGCTGATGATCACCGGGTCCTCGTACCTGCTCATACCGGCATCACACCGTGTCGCTTCCAGGGACGCGCAACCCGCTTGTCCTTTGCCATCTGGAGTGCCTTGATCACCGTCGGGCGGGTCTCGCGCGGATCGATGATGTCGTCGATCATCGCGTTGCCGCCCGGGATGTAGGGGTCGATTATCTTCTGGACGTTCTCGAGCATCTCCGCGCGGGTCTTCTCGGGGTCATCCGATGCCTCGATCGCAGAGCGGCCGATGATGTTGACCGCTCCCTCGGCGCCCATGACCGAGATCTCGGCGGTCGGCCACGCCACGATCAAGTCCGGCTCGTAGGCCTTGCCGTTCATCACGTAGTAGCCGGCGCCATAGGCCTTGCGGACGATCACGGTCACCTTCGGCACTGTGGCCCGGGAGACCGCGTAGAGCATCTTCGCTCCGTGGCGGATGATGCCAGCATGCTCCACCTTCGAGCCGACCATGAATCCGGGTACATCCTGGAGGAAGAGGAGCGGAATCCCGAAGGCGTCGCAAAGGTTGACGAAGCGCGCCGCCTTGTCCGCGGAGTCGTTTTCGAGGATGCCGCCGAGGTGCTTGGGCTGGCTCGCGACAATCCCGCAGGGCATGCCGCCGAATCTCGCGAGACAGGTGATGATGGTGCGGGCGAACTTCGGCTTCAGATCGAAGTACTCGCCGTCGTCGACGATCTCCGTGATCAGGTCGTACATGTCGTAGGGGTGGCGCGACGACTCGGGGACGATCTCCAGCAACTTCTCCGAAGCGCGGTCGACCGGATCAGAGCACTCGAAAACCGGCGGAGACTGCTCGCAGTTGGACGGGAAGTAGGAGAGGTACTTCTTGATCGCCTCGATGCACTCGGCGTCATCGGCCACCTCGAGGTCGCCGACCCCGGACTTGCGACAGTGGACCTTGGCGCCTCCGAGATCCTCCATCGAGATCTCCTCGCCGGTCACTGCCTGTGTGAGGTGCGGGCCGGCGAGCGCCATCGCGCCCTGACCGGAGACCATCGGAACGAAGTCCGACAACGCGGGGATGTAGGCGGTTCCGGCGGCACAGGGCCCCATCATCGCGGCGACCATCGGGACCACTCCGGAAAGCACCACCTCCTCCTGGAAGAGGTGGCCCGAGCCAGCGAAGAGTGATCCTGCCGCCTCCTGGATCCTCGCACCAGCCGAGTCGAGCAGCCAGATCAGCGGCATGCGCTGCTGAAGGGCCATCTCGCGCATCCGGGTGACCTTGAGTTCGCCGGTCATCCCCATCGAGCCGGCCATCACGGTGAAGTCGTAGGCGGCGATCGCGCAGTCGCGACCGCCGACCTTGCCCCATCCGGTGATCACCCCGTCGGCGGGTGCCTCCTTGCCATCCATCGAGCGCTGCGAGAAGTGCGGGGTGCCGTGGATTCCGAGCTCGGTGAAGCTTCCTTCGTCGCAGAGCAGGTCGAGACGCTCGCGGGCTGTCAGCTTGCCTCGTTCGTGCTGGACCGCGATCTTCTCCTCGCCGCCGCCGAGGCGCGCCTTCTCGCGGCGCTGCTCGAGATCGTCGACCAACTCGCGCATCTTCTTGCCGGGTTCGCTCTTTTCCTGGTCGCTCATCGTCCCTTCCATTCCGGGTCGCGCTTCTCGAAGAAGGCGGATACCCCCTCGCGGATGTCTTCGGTCGAGAAGGTGAGTGAGAGTTGTGAGCGCAACATCTCGAGCGCGTCTTCGAAAGCCATGTCCTGCTGTCTGTACATCGCGTCATGGCCGAGACGCATCAGGACCGGACTCTTGGAGGCAAGACGGGTTGCCCAGTCGGCGACGGCATCGTCGAACTCGTTCACCGGAACCACCTTGTTGGCCAGCCCGCATGCGACCGCATCCTCGGCCGAGATCTGCTCGCCGAGGAGCATCATCTCGTTGACCTTCTTACGCGGGACGTTGCGATAGATCAGAGCCATGATCATGTAGGGGAAGGCACCGACGTTGATCTCCGGCGTGCCGAATCGAGCTCCTTCACGGACGATCACCAGATCGCAGGAGAGCGCGAGTCCCATCCCTCCGGCGAGCACGTGGCCGTTTGCCGCACACAGTGAGGGCTTGCCGAGCTTCGGCATCAACGAGAAGAACTCGAGGAAGAGATCCGAGGCGAAGTGCTTCTCGACCAGAGGGGTCTCGGCAGCGAAACCTCCGAGGTCGGCGCCGGCGCAGAAGACCTTGTCTCCTGCCCCGGTCAGGACCACTGCGCGAACTCCGTCGTCATCTCGAGCCTGCTTCATCGCATCGACCAACGCGGCGAGCAGTTCGCCGTTCAGGGCGTTGCGCTGATCGGGGCGGTTCAAGGTGACGGTTGCGACTCCGTCGACGACCTCGTAAAGGAGCTCTTCAGGCATGCGATCAGGAGGCTAATGGATTCACAGCCGGGGACCCACGCCCGACGACCCCACCTAGAGTGACCGATTCCACAGACCGTTCCCGCACTCCGCGTGAGCCACCCGGTATCTTTCCCGGTCTGGTACCGCAAATCCGGTCGGCAGCCCCTGGACTTTCCCAAGGCGCCGAACCGGCCAACTCAAGCGAAAAGGAGCCAAGAAGTGGCCACCAAGACCAAGGACTCGACCACGACCAACGGCAATGGCAACGGAGCGTCAGCTGTCGTCAAGCCCGACTACGAAGGCGTCAGCCAGAAGCACTTCATCTTCAGCGACGAACACGAGCAACTTCGTGAATCGATCCGCGCCTTCGTGCAGAAGGAACTCGCCCCCCACGCTGAGGAGTGGGAGGAGACCACCTTCCCGAACTCGGTCTTCGAGCGGATGGGCGAGCTCGGCTTCCTCGGACTCGACAAGCCCGAGGAGTACGGCGGACAGGGTGGCGACTACTACACCTCCCTGGTCCTCGCCGAGGAACTGACCCACGCCCACTCGGGCGGTCTTGCGATGGGCGTTGCGGTCCACACCGACATGGCGATGCCCCCGATCCTCGCCTTCGGCACCGAAGAGCAGAAGCAGGAGTGGGCGGTCCCGGCGATCCAGGGCAAGAAGATCCTCTGCCTCGGCATCACCGAACCAGATGCAGGATCCGACGTCTCGGCGATCAAGACGACCGCCAAGAAGGATGGCGACGAGTACGTGATCAACGGTTCCAAGACCTACATCACGAACGGCCATCGCTCCGACGTGATCGTGCTGGTCACGAAGACCGACACCGACGCTGGCTACGACGGCTTCACCCTGTTCCTCGTCCCGATGGACACGGAGGGTGTGATCCGCGAGAAGAAGCTCGAGAAGCTCGGGATGCACGCATCCGACACCGCGCTGCTCGCCTTCCAGGACGTACGCGTCCCGGAGTCGGCGGTACTGGGCGAGATCGGCAAGGGCTTCTACCACATCATGTGGGAGCTCCAGGGAGAGCGTCTGATCGGCGCCGCCGGCTGTGTCGCCGGGGCCGAGAGGGCATTCGAGAAGACCCTCGAGTTCGCCAAGGAGAGGAAGGCGTTCGGTCGCCCGATCGGAAACTTCCAAGCCATCCGCCACAAGTTCGCCGACATGGCGACCAAGATCGAGTCTGCTCGCCAGCTGACCTACATGACCGCATGGCGGTTCAACAACGGTGAGTATCCGGTTCGGGAGATCTCGATGGCCAAGCTCTACGCGGCCCAGGTCGCCTGCGAGGTCGCCGACGAGTGCCTGCAGATCCACGGAGGCGCCGGATACATGAAGGAGTACGGCATCGAGCGGGTATGGCGCGACATGCGTCTCAACCGCATCGGGGCCGGTACCGACGAGGTCATGCTCGACGTGATCGGTCGCTCTTACGGCCTCTAGGCCGCCGGTGGAAGTCAAGGGTCTCCCCGAGGCGCCGGCCAGCCGGCGCCTCGTTCCACCCTTCACCGAGGAGCACTCCGAGCTTCGCGAATCGATCCGCTCTTTCGTCGAGCGGGAGTTGTCGCCCCACGCCGACCGATGGGAAGAGGAGAGGTGGTTCCCCGACTCGGTGATCGAGCGGATGGGCGAACTCGGGTTCCTGGGACTCGACAAGCCCGAGGAGTACGGCGGGCAGGGTGGTGACGCGGTGCACGAGGCCGTACTGGCCGAGGAGCTGGCCCGGTGCGGCTCCGCCGGACTCGCGGCCGGTATCGGGGCTCACGTGGCAATCGCCACTCCGCCGGTCTGGAAGTTCGGCACCGAGGACCAGCGGCAGCGCTACGTGGTGCCGGCGATCAAGGGCGAGAGGATTGCGGCGCTCGGCATCACCGAGCCGGATGCCGGCACGGATGTCGCCTCCCTGAGGACCCGCGCCGAGAAGGTCGACGGTGGTTGGCAGGTGAACGGTGAAAAGACCTACATCACCAACGGGGTGCGGGCCGGGTTCCTGGTCGCCGCGGTTCGGACGGGGGGAGAGTCGCACGACGGCATCTCGTTCCTGATCATCGACACCGACCAGCCCGGGTACCGCGCATCGAAGCTCGAGAAGATGGGCTGGCACGCCTCGGATACCGCGCTGATCTCGCTCGAAGACGTGTTCGTCCCCGAGGAGAACCTGCTCGGTGAAGATGGCGGTGGATTCAAGTTGATCATGGCCAACTTCCAGTGGGAGAGGCTCTTCATGGCGCTGGGGTCGGTCGCGGGGATGGAGCGGTGTTTCGAGCGGACTCTGGAGTTCGCCCTCGAACGCGAGGCGTTCGGTCGCCCGATCGGCAATTTCCAGTCGATCCGGCACAAGTTCGCGGGGATGGCGACCACGATCGAGGCGGGGCGGGCGGTCACCTACCACGCCCTTCGACGATTCGTCGCCGGCGAAGACGCCACCCGCGAGGTGACCATCGCCAAGCTGAAGACCCAGCGCGACGCATTCGAGGTGGCAGACACATGTCTGCAGATCCACGGCGGCGCCGGATACATGGTCGAGTACGGCATCGAGCGGGCTGCCAGAGATGCCCGACTGGGTCCGATCGGCGGCGGAACCGACGAGATCATGCGGGAGATCCTCGGCAAGCTCTCGGGCCTCTAGGGTCCGGTCACCTCTCGGGCTGCCCCGATCCCGCGAAATCGTCAAGAATGGCCGCAGCCGAGTCCTCCATAACTTGGAAGTCGACCCGCGGTTGACGCGGGCGGTAAATCAGAGACGAAAGGAAGCCCAAATTGGGACTGCTTGACGGAAAGAGCGCAATCATCACCGGATCAGCGCGAGGGATTGGTCGCGCGACCGCGGAACTCTTCGTTGCCGAGGGAGCGAAGGTCCTGATCAACGACCTCGATGCCGATGTGGCCGAAGAGGCATCCAACGAGATCGACGGGGAAACCGCTGTCTTCGCGGGAGACCTGACCGCCGACGGAGCGGCCGACGATCTGGTCAAGGCAGGGCTGGACGCCTTCGGCGAGATCGACATCGTGGTCAACAACGCCGGCTACACCTGGGATGGCGTCGTCCACAACATGTCTGATGAGCAGTTCCAGGCCATGCTCGACATCCACACCGTGGTGCCGTTCAGGGTGATCCGTGCGATCGCCCCGTCCTGGCGCGAGGCCGCCAAGAAGGAAAAGGCGGAGGATGTGGAGCGCTTCCGCAAGATCGTGAACATCTCCTCGATCTCCGGAACGATGGGCAACGCCGGACAGGCCAACTACGCAGCCGGCAAGGCCGGGGTGACCGGCCTGACCAAGACGGTCGCCAAGGAGTGGGGTGGCTTCAAGATCAACTGCAACGCCGTCGCTTTCGGCTTCGTCGAGACGCGTCTCACCCAGGCCAAGGAGAAGGGTGAGAAGATGACCGCCGCCGGTGACAGCGGTGAAGAGGTCGATCTCGGTATCCCGGAGCAGATGCGCGCGATGGCCTCGATGATGATCCCGCTGGGCCGCCCGGCACAGCCCGAGGAGGCCGCCGGACCGGTGTGTTTCCTCTCCTCGGAGATGTCCAACTACATCCACGGCCAGGTGATCAACGTAACCGGTGGCCAGTTCACGGGGATGTACTCCTAGACAGGAGTAGCTGGACAGACAAGCGCTGCTTGCGGGGCGCCCCACGCACGCCATGTGCGGGGCGCCCCGTTTCGTTTCGGGCTCCGTCCGCGCCTGATACCTTCCACACGAGGCTTTGGAGAGAGTCTCCCGTTGCGGGCGCAACTTGCGGCCGGTTGGCGGGTTTTCCAGACAGGGAAGGAAGAGACAGGCGTGAATACACAGTCCACACCGGTGAATCGAAGCGCACGCTTGATCGCGGCTGCGCTGATCGGAGTCGCGATGGCGGCGGGCGTCACCATGCTCTCCAGGACCACCGATCTGGCATCCGGTGCCTCCCAGCGTGACACCGGAGGCATCCCACAGGCGACCTGCTTCTGGTTCGGGCCCGCGACGATGGGCAACCCCGCGACCAACCTCGCCTACCCGGAGGAGTCCGCCATCTACTGGGGCGCACGATTCAGGCTCCCAGCAGGAGCGACACTGCTGCTCGACGGGAAGTACCCACACGCCAGGTTCATGTCGTTGAACGCATACCTCGACAAGGGCGCAACCGACGATCTGATCGATACGGAGATCAAGCCCAGCAAGGGCAGCGTCAACCCGTACAAGGTCGGCGCCAACCGCTACGCGCCGAAGCGTGCCTACCGGGTTGCGGTTCCCGGCCCGAACACGACGCCGCGAGGCTTTGCGAACGTGCTCGACTCTTCTGCCGACGGAACCAAGATCCAGGAATTGATCTACCGGGTCTACATGCCCGATACCGCCGGAGACCGGTCGGTTGGATCGCTTCCGAAGCCGAGCGTGAAGCTGAGGAGCGGCAAGGTCCTGAGGGGGACGAAGGCCTGCAGGGCGATCAACGACTCGCAGCGCTACTTCACGATGCAGACGATGCCCTCCAACATCTACACGGCCCTCGTCAACGCGGCCGGTACCGATCCTGCCAGCAATCCGGCCCAGGATCCGCTGCGCTGGGAGAAGTACTTCAACCTCTCGCTCGCTCTCTCGATCTTCTCGTACGGAGCGACCGACGAATCCAGCCGGGTCAACGCCAAGGCGCTTGGTGAACAGGGCGCCTACTACGACAACCTCGCGGTCAAGTACACGGTCGGCCCGATCAACCAGGCCTACGGCAAGGTCCTGATGCTCCAGGGCAAGCTGCCGACCACTCCCTCCAGCGGCAAGTCGGTGAGGAAGATGGGCTCAGGCGAGATGCGCTTCTGGTCGGTCTGCACCAACTCCTCGCCGGTCGAGACCAGGGGCGTCGACTGCGTCAACGACGCGAAGTTGAAGGGCCTGATCGATGCCGAGCGCAACTACACGATCGTGGTCAGCCGCGCAGCGGATCGCCCGACCGAGGCGGTCGCAGGCTGCAAGGTCGCCTGGCTCGACTGGGGTGACGCAAAGGACATCCTCGACCGCGACTCAGGCACCCTGATACTGCGCAACCTCGCCTCCGATCCCGACTTCGCCCACTCGACCCAGAAGGTGACCATCGAAGACGTGGACGTGACCAAGAACGACAACGGTGGGGTCAGCACCGACAACCAGCGCGGTGTGATGGGTGACTACCTGCCCACGGGTACCTACTTTGCAGATGAAACCGCTTTCAACAACAGCTTCGACTGCTCCGGGTAAGATTCCGGGCAGGGAGAAAGGCGTGCCGCCGGCGTGCCGAAACCAATAGGGAGGATCCATAGAGAGATGACGACCATGACCAACCAAACTTCGAGGAACCGGACTGCGCGGCTGGCTGGCGTACTCGCCACCTCGGCGCTCGCGTTCGGACTGATCGCCGCAGGAGCCTCTGCAGCGGTTCCGCAGGGACCGAGTGGAAACGCTTTCTACAACGCACCGGACAAGCTGGTCAGGAAGGCCCCACACGGGAAGGCGCTGCGGGCGCAGGCCGCGCCGCAACAGTTCCAGGACACCTACGGCGGTGCCACCGTGAAGAGGATCCTCTACAAGTCGACCAACGGCAAGAACCGTCCGGTCGAGGTCTCGGGTCTACTGATGGTTCCCGAGGGTCCCGCCCCTGAGAACGGATGGCCGCTGATCACCTGGGCCCACGGCACCACCGGTCTGGCCGATGAGTGCGCGCCATCCCGCGACACGGCCGACGAGCTCGGTGGCGGCTATATCGCTTACGCGAACGCCACCATCAACAACTGGCTCGAGGACGGCTACGCAGTAGTCGCCACCGACTACCAGGGCCTCGGCACGCCTGGTCTGCACGAGTACCTGATCGGTAACCCGCAGGGCAAGTCGGTGCTCGATGCCGTGCTCGCCGCTCGCCAGATCAACCCCGCGATCGGCACCAGGTACGCGATCACAGGGCACTCCCAGGGCGGTTTTGCATCACTCTGGGCGACCAGGCTCGCCCGCGGCGGCTACCTGAAGGGCAGGACGCTGGTCGGCACCGTCGCCTATGCACCTGCCTCACAGGTCAGCAGACAGGCTCACCTGATCAACAACTACACCACACCCAACGGGATTTCCGGACTCGCGATCCAGATCATCAAGGGCGCTTCGACCCAGATGAACAGGACCAAGAACATCACCAAGATCCTCAACCCGAGGGTGCTGTCGAAGACCGACGCCGGTCTCGCGTCGGGCGGCAAGTCGATCTGGCAGCGGGTGGACACCGAGTGCTCGGGTGCGATCGGAACTGCCGCTGGCGCGGCCGCCCCGAACGGGATCGCTGCGGCCGACATCCTCGGCTCCTCGACAATGACACGAACGCCGACGGAGTGTTCGACAACCCGATCGCGCGGGAGCTGGATCGGGTGCTGAAGGCCAACGATCCGCTGTTCAGCAACGTGCAGACTCCTGTCTACGTGCCGCACGGCAGCGACGACACTACGGTCCAGCCGTTCTTCACCAACGACCAGCCGCAAAGCGTGAACTTCTTCGCCGCTGGTCTGGTCTACATACTGAACAACGGCCGCGGCAACGCCGACGTCACGTACGAGAGCTTCCTGGGACTCGACCATACGTCGATCATCACCGACTCGGGGCCGACTCTGGCTGTCGACGCGAAGCTCAACGACTGGTTCTTTCCGACTGGGTCCTAGCTTTCGGGCCGGGAAACGAGGAACTATTTGAAACGGGCCCGCACGAGCGGGCCCGTTTCTCTTCTCTGGGTGCTGATTCCCTGATTCCCTCCTGGCAGGGGATGCCGCTTGCTCTACGAAACCGCCTCGACCAACTGACGAGCACTGGCGCTGATCTCACCCGGGTTTCCGCCCTCGCGCACTCCAACCAGACCGAGGCTTTGGGTCCCAGCCGGATCGAGCGCCAACTCTCCCACCACGGCCAGGCACGGGACACCTGC
>JAUMFR010000133.1:0-4275 GCA_032119755.1 Solirubrobacterales bacterium
GTACTTCCGCCAGCAGGGTGGTCAGGACGTGCTGCTGTTCATCGACAACATCTTCCGGTTCGTCCAGGCCGGATCCGAGGTATCGGCCCTGCTCGGCCGTATGCCTTCGGCGGTGGGCTACCAGCCCACCCTCGAAACCGAGATGGGGGAGCTGCAGGAGCGGATTACCTCGACCCGCGAGGGTTCGGTCACCTCGGTCCAGGCCATCTACGTGCCTGCGGACGACCTCACCGACCCGGCGCCGGCCTCGGTGTTCGCCCACCTCAACGCGACCACGGTTCTCACCCGGTCGCTGGTGGAGCAGGGCATCTACCCGGCGGTCGATCCTCTCGATTCGACCTCGACCATCCTCAAGCCCGACATCCTCGGCGAGGAGCACTACCAGACCGCGATCAAGGTCCAGGAGACGCTGCAGCGCTACAAGGAACTCCAGGACATCATCGCGATCCTCGGTATCGACGAGCTCTCCGACGAGGACAAGTTGATCGTCACCCGGGCGAGGAAGATCCAGCGGTTCCTCTCACAGCCCTTCTTCGTGGCTTCGCAGTTCACCGGCCGCGACGGCGAGTACGTGCCGGTCGCAGAGACGGTGCGCGGCTTCCGCGAGATCGTCGACGGCATGCACGACGAGATCCCAGAGCGTGCCTTCTACATGCAGGGCGGTATCGACCAGGTGCTCGAGGCCGCCAAGACGATGACCGACGAGGACGAGTAGCGTTCGTAGATGGCTGACGAGGGACATACCCTCCAGGCGGAGGTCCTCACCCCCGAAGGGGAGGTATTCAGCGGACAGGTCCGTCAGCTCTCCACGCGCACCAGCGTCGGGGAACTCGGTGTGCTGGCCAATCACGCGCCGGTGCTTGCACGGCTGATGCCGACCGAACTGCGACTCCACATGCCGGATGGCGAAATCCGCCGCTTGGCGCAAGCCGAGGGTTGGCTGCAGGTGTTCGCCAACCGGGCGTTGGTGCTTGTCGGAGAGGCCCATGAACCGGGTGATCTCGATTCGAGCGATCTACGGGCGAAGCTAGAAGATGCTGAGAAGCGTCTCGCGGAAGCCGAGTCCGGCTCTGCCGCCTACATCAGGGCCGAGACCGACAAGGCTCGGGCTGAGGCCTTCCTCACCGTCGCAGGTAACTAGGTCGCGGCAAGAGGGGCTCCGGGGCCGACGGCTCCCACCTCCTACGATCTCACGATGGACGAAGTAGCACTCGCCGAGCGTCTGATCACCTTCGATACCTCGAACGAGGATGGAATCCGCCTGGCCGCGGAGTTCGTCAGCGGCTGGCTCGAATCACGCGAGATCTCGGTCGAGTCCGGAACGGCCCGGGGTCTCCCGGTGACCCGGGCAGAGGTGGGACCGGATGACGCGCCGACTCTCGTCCTGCACGGCCATCTCGACGTCGTTCCGGCTCTCAGCGGCCAATTCGAGCCCCGCATCGAAGGAGATCGACTCTACGGTCGCGGCGCCTACGACATGAAGGCCGCCCTCGCGGCGATGATGTTGGTCTGCGACGAGCTGAGGAATCAGGACGAAGTCAAAGTCAGACTCGGAATCGTCTGCGACGAAGAGTCGGAGGAAGAGGAGGATCGCGGCAGCGACGCCCTCGTCGATGCTGGGTTCCTCGGTGACTTTGTCATCACTGGCGAGCCGACCAACCTCCAGGTGGGTGTCCAGGCGAAGGGCGTGTTGGGTGTGCGTCTAGGCGTCAACGGCCGGTCCGCCCACGGTGCCACGCCGTGGCTCGGTGACAACGCGATTGTCAAGGCCGTGGAGGTATTCCGGGCAATCGAGTCTCTACCCTTCGCCCGAGAGAGTTCAGCCTTGTTCGATCGGCCCTCGGTGAATCTCGGTCGCATATGGGGTGGCGACGCGCTGAACAAGGTGCCTGACCGCTGCACAATCGACGTGGACATTCGATATCTGCCAGAACAGGATCCCGACACAGTCCTCCGCCAGGTGACGGAGCTGCCCGACGTGGAACTGGTCGAGACCTTCCCCAGACCACCAGCCGTGGTCGACCCTGACTCACCCCTGGTTCAGACGCTCTGCGAGGCTGCATCCCCGCATCATCCCGAGCGGGTCATGAGCGTCGGCCGCGACGGAGCCTCGGATGTCGTCTCTTTCCTCAAGGCCGGAGTGCCTGCGGTGGAGTTCGGTCCGGTGGGTGATGGCCATCACGGGCCCGATGAGTGGGTCTCGATCTCTTCGCTCCACAGCTACAAGCGCTCTCTGCTCGATTTCTGCAAGCGACTGCCTGAGGTGGTCGGATCGTGATCGACGACGGCAAGGGCAAGGCGGACCGCGAGGGCGACGACTTCCTCGAGGATCTCGAGATAGACCTCGATGACACCGCGGTGATGCCCGGCAAGGGGAAGAAGGCCGGAGCGCCGAAGAAGCCAGCCGCCAAGAAGCCGGCAGTCAAGAAGCCAGCCGCCAAGAAGCCGGCAGCCAAGAAGCCGGCAGCCAAGAAGCCGGCGGCCAAGAAGCCAGCAACCAGGAAGCCGGCAGCGGCGAAGAAACCAGCAGCCAAGAAGCCGGCAGCGGCGAAGAAGCCAGCGTCCGCCAAGAAACCGGGATCGAAGAAGCCGCCGGTCGAGCTCGGTGACGAGACCAAGGAGCACTACACGGCTGTCGTCTCGGCCGAGACTCGCGAGTACCAGGTTCCCGACAGCGAAACCTCTGAGCACGTAACCCAGATCGCTGCAGCTGGCGGCGGCTTCGGAGCCGGAGGCGCAGCCGGTGATGCGATACCCGGCAACGGCGGTCCGAGCAAGCTTTCGCTCTGGCTCCGCTTCACCGCTGCTGCCTTCCTGATCGTCGTCTCGGTCGCAGCTGCGACCTCGGTCACAGTCCTTCGCTACTTCTCCGACATCGCCAGTGCTCTCGGGCAGGGGGGAGGCCTGAGCGGCCTCGATAATCAGCTTGCGGATGTAGACGGAGGCGCTCCCCAGACGATCCTGCTGATCGGCTCGGATCTTCGACCCGAGTACAAGAAGTCCGATTTCCGCGGTCTTTCCGACACGATGATGTTGCTACGGATCGACCCCGACAGGCAGCGCATGGCGCTGCTGTCCTTCCCGCGCGATCTACAGGTGTCTGTACCCGGATACGGCACGGGCAAGATCAATGAGGCCTACGCGTACGGCGGGACCAAGCTCACACTGAGGACCCTCAGGGAGTTGACCCGATCACCTCAACTTCCCAGCGGGGTGCCGATCAACCATGTGGTGAACGTCGACTTCGAAGGGTTCGCCCGCGCGGTGAACTCGATCGGCTGCGTATTCATCGATGTCGATCATCGGTACTACCACTCGAACGACAACACCACGGAGGACTACGAGGAGATCGATCTCCAGCCCGGTTACCAGCCCCTCTGCGGATTCAACGCTCTCGACTTCGCCCGGTACCGTCACCTCGATAACGATTTGGTCCGTGCCGCCCGACAGCAGGAGTTCCTTCGCGAGGCACGTAACCGGGTTCCGCCAGAGACGCTCTTCTCGGATCGCAAGGAGCTGGTTTCGATCTTCACTGAGCACACCAGCTCCGACGTGGACAGCGTCCAGGAGATGATCCAGTTGCTGAAGCTGGTGGTGGAAGCGCGCAGCTCAGAACTGCGTCAGGTCGAGCTGCCGGTGGATATCGGACCTAGTTTCGTCTACGCCTCCGATGCGTCGATCCAGGCTGCTGTGGACCAGCTGCTCGGTCTCAAGGGCAAGCCGCTTCCCGCGGAGCCGCCGAAGGCCGAGAAGAAGTCCAAACCCGCACCGGCGAAACCGAAGAAGTCCAAGCCACGGAAGATCGAGTCCCTCGCGAATGTCTCGCTCGAGCCGACCAGCTACGGCAAGGCACTGGTGAAAGGTTTGTTCAACTACGTCCCGAGTGCGACCCTTCCGCTCTACTACCCAACCGTCCTTCCTTCGGGAAGTGACTTTGCCCAGAAGCCGCGCGGTTACGAGATGAACCACGTCGGCCCGGATGCCCCGCCGCGCGGTCAGCGGGCGTCCTACAAGTGGGTCTTCTCCTACCCGGGGATGAACGAGTACTACGGACTCCAGGGCACTGCGTGGAAGAACCCTCCGATCCTCCAGTCCCCGTCTGAGGAGCGCACCTTCGGCGGCCAGGATTACATGCTTTTCTACGACGGTGGCCGCCTGCGCTTGGTGGCCTGGGAGAACGACGAGGGTTCCTTCTGGGTTTCGAACACCCTGACCGAGGCACTCTCGTCTCGGGCCATGATCGAGATCGCTCGGGGGGTGCGTGAGTACAAGAGA
>JAUMFR010000134.1:0-1570 GCA_032119755.1 Solirubrobacterales bacterium
CGGCGTGACCAACGGCATGAGCGCGATCGCCTCGGCTCAGGCAGACGGTGTGCCGATCGTGGTCCTCGGGGGCCGGGCGCCCGAGATGCGGTGGGGATCGGGATCACTTCAAGAGATCGATCACATCCCGTTCGTCGAGCCGTTGGTCAAGTCGGCGGAGACCGTTCGTGATCCGGCCTCCATCCCGGCGGCTACCGCTGGCGCGATCGACATCGCCGCCACGCCCCCTCTCGGTCCGACCTTCGTCGACTACCCGCTGGACGTGGTCTTCATGGAGGCGGAGTCCGAGACACCCGAGTCGCCTCCGGTTGTGGCCACTGCCGCAGAGGGAGTGGATCAGGCGGCTGCCTTGCTCGCGAACGCCGAGCGACCCGCGGTGATGGCGGGCTCGAACCTCTACTGGGGGCACGCAGAGGGCGAGCTCCGCGAACTGGTCGAGGCCGTCGGGATACCTGTCTTCCTGAACGGGATGGGCAGGGGCTGTCTGTCTCCGGATCACGAACTCTTCTTCAGCCGATCGCGAAGTGCCGCCCTGAAAGAGGCCGACGTCGCTCTGGTGGTCGGAGTCCCGCTCGACTTCAGGCTCGGGTTCGGTGGTTCGTTCGGGGAAGAGACCAAGCTGATCCACCTCGATGTGGCGCCGATGGGCCTCGAGAAGGCGCGGCAGCCGGATCTCGCGCTGGTCGGTGACATCGCGGCATCCCTGACAGATATCCGAGAGGCGGCAGGCTCCGGCTCGGGCGCAACGACCGCATGGGTGGACTCCCTGCGAGGTATCGAGACGGAGAAGGTCGCGGAGGAGGCAGAGATGTTCGAGGACGAGAGAGCGCCTCTCCATCCGATGCGGATCTACCGCGAGTTGCTCGACTTCCTCGATCGCGACGCAATCGTGGTGGGAGACGGCGGAGACTTCGTCAGCTTCGCCGGCAGGGTGATGGAGACTTGGCAGCCTGGTTGTTGGATGGACCCCGGGCCGTACGGATGCCTCGGTGCTGGACCAGGTCAAGCGATCGGAGCCAAGCTCGCCCATCCCGACAGGCAGGTCTGCCTGTTGATGGGCGATGGAGCGTTTGGTTTTTCCGCGATGGAGTTCGACACGATGGCGAGGCACGACCTGCCGGTGGTTGCGGTGATGGGCAACAACGGAATCTGGGGACTCGAACACCATCCGATGAAGTTCCTCTACGGTTACTCGGTCGCTGCCGAATTGCGGCCCGAGACGCGCTACGACGAGGTGGTCGGAGCGCTCGGTTGTCACGGCGAGATGGTGCGTTCGCCGGATGAACTCCGCCCCGCCCTCGAGAGGGCCTTCGCCTCGGGTAAGCCGGCCTTGGTGAACGTGCTGTGCGACCCGGAAGTGGCCTATCCACGCCGGGCGAATCTTGCCTAGCGTCTCCGTTTCGTAACGCTTTCGTCCGCTCTCGGGCGCTCAGGGGTGCTGTAGCTGCTGGATCTTGCGGCTTGAATCATGCAGATGCGGAGACGGGAAGGAATCGGACGGAGCTGGGCACTCCTGCTGTGCTTGGCGGTAAGCATGCCGGTGATCTCATACTCGGCGGTTGGACGTTCC
>JAUMFR010000135.1:0-6874 GCA_032119755.1 Solirubrobacterales bacterium
GTCCGAACCCGTCAGGCAAGCGACTCTCCGGGGTTCCTCTTCGGGATCAACGCGGTTCGCTTGAACTCGGCGACCAGGACGCCCTCTTGGTTGTAAACCCGAGTGTGGACCTTGACCAACCCGCGATCCGGCTTCGACTTGGACTCGCGAACCTCGAGCACCTCCGATTCGCAGAAGAGAGTGTCTCCGTGGAACACGGGGTTGGGGTGGCTCAGTTCGTCGGTCGCCAGGTTCGCGATCGCCTTGCCAGAGAAATCCGAAACGGACATACCCACGGCCAGTGAGTAGACTAGCGGACCGACCACGACGTTGCGTCCCTGCTGAGACGCCTTGGCATGCACATCATTGATGTGCAGAGGATGGTGATTCATCGTCAGGAGGCAGAAGAGATGATCGTCTGCCTCGGTCACGGTCTTCGCCGGCATGTGTTTGTAGACGGCCCCCACCTCGAACTCCTCCAGATAGCGACCGTAAGGATGCGAACCCGACTCTTCGCGCTCAGCCTGATCGGTGGTGAAGTCGTTCTTCTCGTCGCTCATCGTGCGTGTTCTCCTTGAGTGGAATTGGGAAAGCAGGTGACAGCTGGAATCACTGACTGACGCGAGCAATCCTAGTCCTACTGCGCCCCTGGGCGTCCGCTCGCGAACCGATCAGCGAGACTTCTTCAACCTCGAGCGCTCGATCTGCCGCTCCACGACCTGCCCGATCAGCTTCTGGATGTTGGGGTCACCCGAGGCTTTGATCTCACCCTTCTCCCAGGCTGACCGGTAGCTCTCGAGAGTGCCCTTCTCCGCCAGGTCGTTGAATTCCGACCGGCCGAACGTGACACTCACCCGGGCATCGTCCGGCTGCTCCTTGCTGACCTTCGGTCCGGGAACCTCCACCCTGAAGACCTGAAGGTCTCCCCTCCCCTTGAGTTCGAGCGCAAAGGTGAGTTTGAGTTCAGCAAGAGCAGGCACCTCCTCCTGAAACCGCTCGACGGCCCGAGTCACGAGCGCCGCGGTGTCAGATGACAAGTGCCTGTCCCCCTGTTAGATCTTGTGCCGCTGGATCAGCTTCTTGCCGATGACCATCCGCTGGATCTCGGATGTTCCCTCGCCGATAAGCAGGAGGGGCGCGTCGCGGTAGAGCCGCTCGATCTCATACTCCTTCGAGTAGCCGTAGCCCCCGTGTATCCGGAAGCAGTCCTCCACCACCTCCTTACCGGTCTCGGATGCGAGGAGCTTCGCCATTCCGGCCTCGAGATCAGAGCGCTCTCCGGCATCCTTCATCCGTGCGGCCTTCAGGGTCACCAGTCGAGCTGCCTCGACCTTAGTCGCCATGTCGGCGAGCTTGAACTGGATGGCCTGATGCTCTGCGATCGGCTTGCCGAAGGTCTTGCGCTCCTGTGAGTACCGGAGCCCCAGCTCGAGCGCCCGCTGGGCGATACCGACACCACGGGCGGCGACATTGACCCGACCTACCTCGAGTGCATCCATCATCTGCCTGAAGCCCTCGCCGAGCCCGTCCTCTTCGCCGCCGAGGATGCGACCGCTCGGGCACTTGTAGCCGTCGTAGACCAATTCGGTCGATTCGACACCCTTGTATCCCATCTTTTTGATGGTCGGTGGGATGTTCAGACCCGCGTACTCGCCAGTGTTCTCGTGCTCCCAGGCCTCCTTCTCGGTGATGAAGCAGGTCATCCCCTTGTAAGGAGGATCGGCCTTGGGGTCGGTCTTCACCAGCAGGAATACGACGCTAGAACCCAGTCCGTTGGTGACCCACATCTTCTGTCCGTTGATGACCCAGTCGTCTCCCTCTTTGACGGCCGAGGTCTTGATCCCCTGGACGTCGGACCCGGCCTCCGGCTCAGAGAGCGAGAAGGCGGCCCGAATCTCGCCGGTAGCCATCTTGGGGAGGAAGTAGTCCTTCTGTTCCTCCGTCCCGAACTTCATCAGCAGGTATGAGCCGATGAAGTGGGTGTTGACCACACCGGAGATGGAGATCCAGCCCCTGGAGAGTTCCTCCACGATCATCGTGTAGGTGGTCAAGTCGAGCCCCATCCCGCCGTACTCCTCTGGGATCGTCACCCCGAAAAGACCGAGCTCCTTCATCTGCTCGACGATGGGCTCCGGAAACTTGTCCTCGTGGTCGTACTCCTCAGCGTTCGGGAGGATCTGCTCGTCGACGAACTGGCGGACCATCTCGATGATCGCCTTCTGCTCCTCGGTCTTGTCCTCGTAAGTAGCGGTCGCTATGGCCATCACGATGCCTCCTTGCTCTGTTTAGCGGTGGATCGAAACCATTCCTTGATATTCCGATTCCCCTAGTCGGGAATGAGGGAAGGATACTCCGGAATGCGACGCGAAAGGTGGCGATGGTCACCTTCGGCTGTTTGCCAGCCTGACCGCTCTGATTGGGTTCAGTTACCGTTCCATTCGTCCAGCCACTACGCACGAGACGGAGACCAAGATGAAAAACCCGCGTGAGTTCTTCAAGCCGATGGCGATCGACGCGCCGGATCCCGTTACCGAGATCCCCTTCCCGCCTTCACGGATGATCCACTTCTTCGACGCGTCGAACGAGAAGATGCGCGCAAAGGTCTCAGACATGGCCGCGCAGGCCGACATCCTGCTCGGCAACCTCGAGGACGCCGTTCCGGTCGACAAGAAGGTCGCAGCCAGAGAGGGGCTGATCGAGGTTGCCAAAGAGGTCGACTTCGGGGACACGCAACTCTGGACGCGGATCAACGCGCTCGAGAGCCCGTGGGTACTCGATGACTTGACCGAACTGGTCAGCGAAATCGGTGACCAGTTGGATGTGATCATGGTTCCCAAGGTCGAGGGCGACTGGGATATCCACTACCTCGACCGGCTGTTGGCTCAACTCGAAGCAAAGGCCGGATTGAAGAAGCCCCTTTTGATCCACGCAATCCTCGAAACAGCGCAGGGTGTGGTCAACGTGGAGGAGATCGCCAACGCATCACCCCGTATGCAGGGGATGAGCTTCGGGCCTGCCGACCTTGCGGCTTCACGGCGGATGAAGACCACCCGAGTAGGGGGTGGACACCCGGGCTACCGAACGATCGAGGACCCCGACTCGGAGGACGAAACCGCTCCGAGGGCAAGTGCCCAGCAGGACCCATGGCACTACTCGATAGCCCGCATGGTAGATGCGTGTACTTCGGCGGGGATCCTCCCGTTCTATGGGCCCTTTGGAGACATCAAGGACGTCGAGGGCTGCGAGACCCAGTTCCGCTCGGCCTTCCTGCTCGGATGCGTCGGCGCTTGGTCGCTGCACCCGGTGCAGATCGACATCGCCAAGAAGGTCTTCAGTCCTGACCCCGATGAGGTCCTCTTCGCCAAGAAGGTGATCGAAGCGATCCCCGACGGACGCGGCGTCCACATGATCGACGGCAAGATGCAGGACGACGCCACCTGGAAGCAGTGTCAGGTGATGGTCCAGCTGGCTGAGATGCTCGCCAAAAAGGACCCGGATCTCGCAGAGAAGTACGAGATGAAGGGCTGAGCGAGGCCTTCCTCCACTCACCTTGCCTTCGGTTAGACACCCGCTTCGGGTCAGATACGGCGAATGCGACCCGCAGGAAGTCGTGTTCAACGCGAACTACCTCGCCTACAACGACGTAGCAGCGATCGAACTTTGGCGCGCCGCCATCGGCGGCTATAACGAGCTGCCGAGCGCCCACGGCGTCGATGTCTTGGTCGCGGAGATCAACATTCGCTATCTGGCGCCGCTGCGCTTCGAAGACGAAATCGAGATCGAAATCGGAGTCCGAAAGCTGGGTGAGACCTCGATGAACCTGGGTGCCAGGATCTGGCGCGATTCCGAGCAGACGACCGAGATCGCGACTCGATCGGTCTTCATCGAGCCGGGCGGAAGCAGCAAGACACCCATGCCAGACGCCGTTCGCGAACAGCTGGAGGGATTCTCGATCGACTGGTAGTCGGAGATCAGGCGTCGCCGGTGCGACGCTCGAGTTCATCGAGTTGTGCTCTGATCCCGGTGGGCAGCCGGTCTCCGAAACTGGCCAAGTGCTCCGCCACCTGGCCTAGTTGGGCGCTGACGTCCAGTGGGTTCACCGTAAGCAGCTCCTCCATCTGGGTAGAAGTCACCTCGGCGCCCTCGATGTCGATCTCGTCGGCCGGAGGCACCAGGCCGATCACGGACTCCTCCGCCTCTCCTCGGCCGTCGCATCGCTCGATCACCCACTCGAGAACACGGATGTTGTCTCCGAAACCAGGCCAGATGAAGTTTCCGTCCGCGTCTTTCCTGAACCAGTTGACGAGGAAGATCTTCGGGAGCTTTGACCCGTCTGCCTTCTCCCCCATCTCGAGCCAGTGCGAGAAATAATCGCCCATGTTGTAGCCGCAGAAAGGCAGCATCGCCATCGGATCGAAGCGCAAGGCACCCACCTCACCCGCGGCCGCAGCCGTGGTCTCTACCGACATGGTCGCGCCGAGGAACACTCCATGCTCCCAGCTGCGTGCTTCACTGACCAGCGGCACGACGGTTGCGCGCCGTCCACCGAAGAGCATCGCATCGATCGGCACCCCGGCAGGATCCTCCCAGTCGGGGCTGATCACGGGGCACTGTGCGGCCGCCACCGTGAAGCGGGAGTTGGGGTGTGCAGCCGGATGATCCGATTCGGGTGTCCAATCTTGGCCGAGCCAATCGATCAAGTGGTCCGGTGCTTCCTCTGTCAGCCCCTCCCACCAGACATCGCCCTCATCGGTCAGCGCGACGTTGGTGAATATCGTGTCACGGGCGATCGATTGGATCGCATTCGGGTTCGTCTTCTCGCCGGTCCCGGGAGCAACGCCGAAGAACCCGGCCTCGGGGTTGACTGCGTAGAGACGGCCGTCCTCGCCGAAGCGGAGCCATGCGATGTCATCTCCAACGGTCTCGACCTTCCAGCCTTCGAGCGTGGGAATGAGCATTGCGAGGTTCGTCTTGCCAGATGCCGACGGGAATGCCGCGGCGATGTTCTTGGAGACACCGTCTGGCGAAGTCACCTTGATGATCAGCATGTGCTCGGCCATCCAATCTTCGTCATGTGCCATGGCAGAGGCGATCCGTAATGCCAGGCACTTCTTCCCGAGCAGCGCGTTCCCGCCGTAGCCGGAGCCATAGGACCAGATCTCCCGAGTCTCGGGGTAGTGGACGATGTACTTCTCGGTGTTACAGGGCCAAGGGACGTCCTCGGCGCCGTCGCTCAATGGAGCTCCGACCGAGTGAACGCAGGGGACGAAATCACCGTCGGATCCGAGGGCCTCGAGCGCTGCGGCACCCATCCTCGCCATGATCCGCATCGACACCACGACATACGGGGAGTCCGTGATCTCCACGCCAAGGCGGGCGACCGGGGAACCGATTGGTCCCATCGAAAACGGAATCACGTACATCGTCCTGCCCCTCATCGAACCAGCGAACAGCCCCTTCAGGTGCTCACGCATCTCGGCCGGGTCTGACCAGTTGTTGGTCGGACCTGCATCGACCTCCTGCTCCGAGCAGATGAAGGTGCGGTCTTCGACGCGTGCGACGTCGTCGGGATCTGAACGCGCGAGGAAGGAATTGGGTCGCTTCTCGTCAGAGAGCTTGAGGAAGGTTCCTGCCTCGATTAGCTCCTCGCAAAGCCGGTCGTACTCGGCCTGTGACCCGTCGCACCAGTTGACCGAATCAGGCTGCGTCAACTCTGCGACCTCTTCCACCCACTCGAGAAGCTTGGAGTTGTCGGTTGGCGGCTTGGTCGGGTTCTCACTCACGTTCTAGGGCTGCTCCTCTCGGATCGATCGTGGAAATCTTCACGGCGGCTGATCGAATCTGGCGCCGACAGTTTTCCATTCTTTACGAAATCGAGCAGCGATGACTTGCCGACCCTTGCGCAGCCGGGTCGGCTAGGGTTCTTCGACCGAAGTTCGGCACAACCATCCGACTTTGGCTCCACCTCATGCGCTTCTACGAATTCGAATCCCGAAAGATCGTCGAATTGGCCGGCATCCCGGTCACCGAGTACGGATTCTGCAAGACAGCAGACGAAGCACGGGCGGCTGCGGAACGAATTGGAGGGCCTGTAGTGGTCAAGTCCCAGGTGCTGACCGGAGGACGGATGAAGGCCGGTGGGGTGAAGTTCGCGGACTCACCTGAAGAGGCAGCCGCGCTCGCCAAGGAGATCCTCGAGCTCGAAATCAACGGACATATTCCGAGAGGCGTTCTGGTGGACCCCAAGGCCCAGGTGAAACAGGAGTACTACGCGGGTGTGGTCTGGGACGGAACGGCGAAGCGGCCGCTGATGCTGTTCAGCGACATGGGCGGGATCGACATCGAAGAGGTCGCCGAGAAGCATCCGGATCACGTGGGCCGGGGACACGTTTCCAATCTGCTCCCGATCTCCGACTACGAGGCCAAGAAGGTAATTGCTTCCACCGGTGTGACCGGCTCCCAACTGAATCGCGCAACACCCGTTCTGGCCCCCCTGGCGCGTCTGTTCCGTGACAACGACATGACCCTTGCCGAGATCAATCCACTGGCCGAACTCGAAGACGGCAGCTTCGTTGCCCTCGACGCACACATGGAGATGGAAGACGAAGCCAAGGGACGACAGAAACGACTGCTGGAGGGGGAACTCAGCATCGAGCCGGAAGACACGCGTGAGCCCTACGAACCGAGCGAGTTCGAACGATCCGTCAAGGCAATCGACTCGGCGGATCACCGTGGAGTGATCCAGGGAAAGGACCACGGATTCGAAGGTAACCTCGGGCTGGTGATCGGAGCGGGTGGCGGCTCGCTGACCCTCACCGATGCAGTGCGAAGCCAGGGCGGCAAGCCAGCAAACTACTCGGAGATCGGTGGCAACCCCTCGGTAGCGAAGGCGTGT
>JAUMFR010000136.1:0-5430 GCA_032119755.1 Solirubrobacterales bacterium
CCCTACACCATTTTGGTGACTTTCACCACGACGAGTCGCTCTGCCGGGTGCACATGAACGCAAGAAATTCCCGCGGGCATATAATCGCCCGTCATGGCATCCAGTTCCCAATCCTCCTCGGCCCCAGAACGCTCACCGGATCAGCGGATGGAGGCCTTGAAGAGGGCGAACCACATTCGAACCAAGCGGGCGCAGCTGAAAAGGGATCTGAAGGCCGGGAAGGTCAGGGCACACACTCTCCTGATCGATCCTCCGGAGTACGTCATGACCGCGAAGGTATTCGACCTCCTGCTCGCGGTGCCGAAGCTCGGCCGGGTGAAGGTGAACCGGATGCTCAATCAGTGCAGGATCTCTCCGAGCAAGACCATCGGCGGACTCTCGGAACGGCAGCGGGGAGAACTCGTCTCGCTGCTCACCCGCTGAGACCGTCTCGGGGCGTCGTGTCCGTGGCAGGACCGAGCTAGCCGGATGCCCGACGCGGCTGGAAAGGTCTTCGTCATCACCGGCCCGTCCGGGGTCGGGAAGGGCACTCTGATCTCTGGCCTGCTCGATCGATCTGACGGCCTCGAGATGTCCGTATCTGCGACCACGCGCGATCCCAGGGAGGGGGAGGTCGATGGCAGGGAATATCACTTCCTTTCCTCGGCAGTGTTCGGCGAGCGTGTAGCGGCCGGTGAGTTCCTCGAGCACGCCTCCTACAGCGGCCATCAGTACGGAACGCTGCGCTCCGAGGTTGACGCACGGCTTCGGGTGGGGGTATCGGTAGTTCTGGAGATCGAGCTCCAGGGAGCCAGACAGATCCGTGAATCAATGCCCGAGGCGGTCCAGATATTCATTGCCCCACCGGATCCCGCTTCTTTGCGGTCCAGGCTCCTGGGGCGGGGTACTGACTCACCCGAGGCCATCGAGCAACGGCTGAAGACCGCCGAGACAGAGCTGGCAGCGCAAGGAGAGTTTCCGAACGTGATCGTGAACGACGACGTGCAAACTGCGCGGGAGGAGCTCATCGCGCTCGTTCAGACCGAGTTACCCCTAGACTGAACCTCTGTGGCAAGACCTCGCGTAGACAAGCTCCTCGAAAAAACCGGTTCGCACTACGCGACCGTGATCATCGCTGCCAAGAGGGCACGGCAGATCAACGCCTATTACTACTCGCTTGCCGAGGGAACCTATGGCGAGTACACGCCGCCGATGGTCGAGAGCAAGGGTTCCAGTTCCGTATCAGTTGCGCTTGACGAGCTTGCTGCGGACAAGCTCAAGTTCGAATACAAGGACTGACTCTCATGCCACGAATCCTGCTCGGGGTGAGCGGAGGAATAGCTGCCTACAAGGCGGTCGAGTTCGTTCGACTCGCCACCAAAGCCGGTCACGGGGTCAGGGTCTTGATGTCTGCAAATGCGTCCCGCTTCATTGGAGCGGCGACATTCGAGGGAATCACTGGCGCCCCGGTGCTCACCAGTGAGTTCGACGCTGATCCCACGGGAGGCACGTTCCCGGGAGAGAAGCGCCCTGATCACGATCCGATCAGCCATCTCGAGATCGTCGGTAACGCCGACTGCTTCCTCGTTGCCCCCGCATCGGCAGGGACGCTCGCGAAGCTCGCGGGAGGTTTCGCCGACTCGATGCTCACCACGGGGTTCATCGCCTGCACGGCTCCGCGTCTCGTCGCTCCCGCGATGAACGACAAGATGTACCGCGACCCTGCAGTGGTGGCGAATGTCGAGACGCTCAGGTCCAGAGGTGTGATGATCTGCGAGCCGAACAGCGGCGACCTCGCGTCACGTGGTGAGTACGGCGTGGGTCGAATGCAGGAACCCGAGGAGTTGCTGGCGGTCGTCGAGTCGGTTGTGCCGCGTCCAACCGGAAGCTGGGATGGGATGAAGGTCCTGGTCTCAGCTGGTGGAACCAGGGAACCGCTCGATGCGGTCCGATTCCTCGGCAATCGTTCCAGTGGGAGGATGGGGGTGGCCTTGGCCGAGGAGGCTCTCCGTCGTGGCGCGTCCGTGACCTTGGTCGCAGCCAACGTCGCACTCGAGGTGGCGCCGGGTATCGACCGCGTAGATGTGGAGACGACCGCTCAGATGTCGGAGGCGCTCACGAAGCGGTTCGATGCCACGGATGTGTTGCTGATGGCTGCCGCTCCGGCAGACTTCACGCCATCTGGTGACCCGCCGTCCGGGAAGTTGTCGCGGGATGAGGGGTCCCGAGAGCTTCATCTCGAGCCCACAGCCGACATCCTGGCTGGACTGGCCGCGCGGCGACACGAGTCTCAGACCTTGATCGGGTTCGCAGCCGAGGTCGGGGACGGAATCGAACGCGCCCGGCAGAAGCTCTCGCGGAAGAGAGTCGATGCGATCGTCTTCAACGATGTCTCCCGCCCCGAGATCGGTTTCGACTCTGCGGAAAACGAGGTTCTCATCCTCGATTCAGAGGGGGAGACGCTCGTACCACGAGCCTCGAAGGCCTCTGTGGCCTCCGCCGTTCTGGATCGGGTGGATCAGATCAGGTCCCGCCCGTCCGGCAGTCCTTTCGGGCCGGAGCGTTTCCGCTCCCACTGAGTGGTCATCCCCGACCAGCTGCCTCCGTAGACTGGAGGCATGGAAGGTTCCACCAGAGAATCCTCGCCAAGCTCCGAGAACGCCTACGCGGACTATCGCAAGGGACTGGAGCTGCTCGAGGACGGAGATTTCGCCGCCGCCAAGGAGTTCCTCGAACGCGCTGCGGAGTCTGATCCAGACAAGTCCTCGGTTCGCGAAGCGCTGGGCCGGACCTACTTCCGCCTGCATGATTTCAGGGGGGCAGCCGAGGAGTTCGCTGCGGTGGTCGAGCGTCACCCTGTCAACGATTTCGCGCATTTCTGTCTCGGACGAGCACTCTCGAAGGTCGGCGACAACGACCGCGCCCGTCACCACCTCGCACTCGCATCGAACCTGAGGCCGGAGAGGCGGGACTACCGCACCTATCGGGAGCGACTCGCCCGAGCTAACTGAGTCGAGGTGCTCGCGCTGCTGCAGAGAGTCGCGAATGCCCGTGTGGAGGTCGATGGTCAGCCGGTTGGCGAGATCGGTCCGGGCCTGTTGGTCCTCGTCGGGGTCGAGGTTGGCGATGACGAGTCCTCGGCGGATCACATGGTCGAGAAGATCCTCGGACTGAGGATCTTCGATGACGCTGAGGGAAGAATGAACGAGGCGCTGGGTGACCGACAGGCCATCTGCGTCAGCCAGTTCACCCTCTGCGCCGACACCAGCCGGGGAACCAGGCCGGGATTCTCGACTGCGGCTCCGCCGGATACAGCCGAACCCCTGTACGAGCGGGTTCGCGATGGACTGGGAGGTGTGGGGGGTCGGTTCGGTTCACGTATGCAGGTGCACCTGACCAACGACGGGCCGGTCACGATCCCCCTTCGGACCTAGGTGCTCCAGGGACTCGTTGGGAATCACTGGAGTTGCGCATGCGATAGACGAATCGCCCATGGCTATACTCGCTTCGTACTTTCCAACTGTTTCAATCGGAAGGTGGGCGTGGGCCCACCTTTTTTATGGCCCGAAGCGGGCCGGAGGACTGATGGGGATGCTGAAAGAGAGAATTGGAGAAATCGAAACCGACGCGCGCTCGCGGATCACTCGTGAGCTGCCTGGAGTAGATCTGTTGGCATGCGAGGGACTCGGCCCGGAGCGTATCCGGCTGGTGATCGACTCCGATGAGGGCGTCGACCTCGACCTCTGTGAAAGAGTGACCGCCCTGTTTCCCGATCTGCTCGAGGAGTTCTCACTCGAAGTGTCATCTCCCGGCCCGGAGCGCCCGCTGCGCACCCCCGAGCATTTCGCCGAACAGACGGGCGAGCGACTGAGGGTCCGCACGAGTGAGCCCGTTTCCGGTTCCAAGAACCTGATCGGGACACTCCTTTCATGTGAGCAGGACTGCCTGATACTCCAGACAGAGCAGGGCGATCAGGTGCAAATCGACTTCGAGATCATTGCGAGGGCAAACCTCGCCCCGTCAGCCGAGCAAGGAATTCGAGCATCGGACCATTCCAATACGACCGAGTCAGAGGTGAACGCATGAGTCAGGAGATCGTCGACGCTTTGAAGGCCTTGGAGCAGGAGAAGGGGATCGCGGAGGACACGCTGATGGCTGCTTTGTCCGATGCGTTGCTCTCCGCCTACAAGAAGACCCCGGGCTCCGCCCGTTACGCGAAGGTGGAGCTGGATCCAGCCACCGCTGATTTCCGGGTTCACGAACTGATCGTCCCCGAGGACATCGAGCAAAAGCTCCTCGACGAACAGTTCGAGGAGGAGATCAGCGCAGCGGAGGCCGCAGAGGCGGCAGGTGAAGAGATCGATCGCGATCTGATGCCACGCAGCCTGGTGGACCCCGAGACCGGGGAGCGACGCGACCCGGAAGAGCCGGAGCTCGAACCTGAGCGACTCGCGCCATACCTCGATCAGATAAAGACCCGCGATGTCACGCCGGAAAATTTCGGCCGGATCGCGGCCCAGACCGCAAAGCAGGTGATCCTCCAACGGATCCGCGAGGCGGAGCGGATGATGATGTACGAGGACTACAAGGATCGGGTGGGGGAACTGGTCACCGGGATCATCCAGCAGTCAGACAACCGCTACACGCTGGTGCAGTTGCGAGAGCGTGTCGAGGCCCTTCTCCCGCGCTCAGAGCAGGTCTACAACGAGCGTTACGACCACGGCATGCGCGTGAAGGCGGTGATCACCGACGTCTCCTCAGAGAACAAGGGGCCGAGCGTCGTGGTCTCCCGTCGCAGCTCGGAGCTGATCAAGAAGCTCTTCGAGCTCGAGGTGCCCGAGATTGCGGACAACCTCGTCGAGATCACCGATGTCGCGCGCGAGCCGGGCTGGCGGTCGAAGATAGCCGTCATATCCCACAGCGACGGCGTGGATCCGGTCGGAGCATGCGTGGGTCCAAGAGGATCCCGCGTACGGATGGTCGTTTCTGAGCTGCGCGGAGAGAAGATCGACATCATCCCGTTCAACGACGAGCCCGCTCGCTTCGTGGCGAAGGCGCTCTCGCCGGCTCGGGTTCGCGAAGTGCTCGTGGATGACGAGACCAAGGAGGCGACGGTGATCGTCCCCGATGACCAGCTTTCTCTCGCCATCGGGCGCGATGGACAGAACGCTCGCCTGGCGGCACGACTGACTGGATGGAAGATCGATATCAAGTCCGAGACGGAGTTCGCGCATACGGATCAGGAAGGCGTCGAATACGAGGGAGAAGAAGTACCCGATGGCCGCTGCATGGCTCTACTCGCGAACGACAGACGCTGTCCGAATGCCGTGATCGACGGGTCGCAGTTCTGCGGTCTGCCGCAGCATCAGGCCCTCGTGCGCTTCGGTACCAATCAGGTTGCCGTCGTGGCAGATCTCGGCGATGAGGAGATCAAGCTGCTTGCCGATCCTG
>JAUMFR010000137.1:0-17280 GCA_032119755.1 Solirubrobacterales bacterium
TGTGACGAGCGTTGCGGGTGTGATTGCGAACGGTCTCCGGAGAAATGTTCAACACTTCGGCTGCCTCGTTGTTGTTCGCGCCGCCAGCCAACAGTTCCAGCACCTCGAGCTCTCGCTTGCTCAGCGGCTCTCGTCCCGATGCACCGGAAGAACCTTCTCCGGTCATCGCCGTAGTCAGCAGGATCACGAGATGCCTTCCGGGGGAGAGATCGCTGGTCGTGCTGGTGAGCAGTCGCCCGATGACTTGGGATTTCAGATCATCGACCTTCTCGCCCAGAGCCTCCCCGCGGCTTCGGCCGAACAGCTCGCAGGCAGCTCTGTTGACCTCGACGCAGATCGAATCGTCATCGAGGACGAGCATCGGAGTGTCGCTCTCATCGAAGACCCGAGACAACATCGCGGTAGTCGCCTGGTCTCTGGTTGGATCAGCAGCCACCGATCAACCTCTGTCTTGCATTTCAGACACGTCCACGGTCACCTTAAGCAGACAGTTACCGGAGAAAATTGGCACAAACGGTTTGTCACCGTAACCGGTCAATTCCTGACAAATGGATCGTGACCGTAAACCGTCACACCCTGACAGGACCGGCGTGCAGTCTGATCGAGGGGCGGAAACCCAGTGATGCCGAGGAGGAGAGCGGCCTAGACGCCGACCAGGTCCGCTACCCGCGCGCGCTCCTGCTTGGGCGTGCCCAATAACCTACCGTCGGTACGAGCGCGCTTGAGCAGGAACTGTAGATCGTGCTCCCAGGTGAAACCAATGCCGCCGTGGACCTGCAACGAAGAGGAGACCACCGACCACGAGGCCTCAGAGGCCTGCGCCTTGGCCATTGCGGCAGCCAGCGGCAGGGTCTCGGGTTCCGCGTCAGCACACCAGGCTGCGTAGTAGACGAGCGAGCGAGTCTCCTCGACCGCGTAGAGCATCTCAGCGCAACGATGTGACACGGCCTGGTAGGCGCCGATCGGGCGACCGAACTGCTCGCGGTCCCTCGCGTAGTCGACTGCCATCTCCATCGCCCTCTGGGCGAGGCCGAGCATCTCGGCCGAGAGGGCAACCTGAGACTTCAGAACACCCTGATAGTGCTCGGGGGGGAGTTCCTCACCGAAGCCGTCGGTAGATGCCACCTCACCGTAAGAGCGGGTCTTGTCGATCAGGTCGAGGGGAACGATCTCCAACTCGGACGCCTCGCCTACTCGGCCAACTCCGTTGGAATCCGGGGTGACGACGACGGTCGCACCCTCGGTGTCGATCGCTACCCACGGGGCCGAATCCACCATCACGGCAGCTCCGCGTACCTCGCCGGTCGCGAGGTTGGGCAGCCAGCGGGCGCGCTGCTCGGCGGATCCGCCGGCTGCGATAACGAGAGAGTCGATGACGCTCCCCATGAACGGAACCGGAGCGCAGGCGTAGCCGAGCTCCTCGCAGATGGTTGCCAACTCGACCATGCCGAGGCCCTGACCACCGTCGGCCTCCGGGGTCGCGATGCCGGGCCAGCCGAGTTCGCAGATCTCCTTCCACAGCCCCTCGTCGTAGGAACCGGCATCAGCCGCCTTACGAACGTCGTCGAGCTTGCAACGGGACTCGAGGAACTGGCGCGCGACGTCTTTGATCTCGCGCTGGTCCTCTGTGAGATCGAAGTTCAAATCGCTACCTCAGCCTCGGCAAACCGAGCACTCGCTCGGCAACGATGTTCTTGAGCACCTCGGTCGTGCCGCCTTCGATCGAGTTCGCGCGGGAGCGGAGGAAGCGATAGGTCCACTCCTCGTCTGACTTCAATCCGTCCACACCGAGGATCTCGGTTGCGAGATCGGTCATCTCCTGATTTAGAACCGCCCACTCCCACTTGCCCAGCGATGCCTCGGGACCGGGTATGCCGGTCTTCATGGTCGCGGTGAGGGTGCGCATCGCTCCCAGCCGCATCGCCTCGAGACCGATCTTGAGCTTGGCCATCCGTTCGCGGACCGAAGGGTCCGACCCGACATCGCGCTCAGCGATCAGTTTCAGCAACTCTTCGTAGGCGCGACCGAGTCCGACTACTGCCAGCGCGCCCAGTCCTGCGCGCTCGAACATGAGGGTCGTGATCGCAACACTCCATCCAGCTCCCACCTCCCCGACGATGTTGTCATCGGGAACGAAGGCTTCCTCGAGGAAGATCTCGTTGAACTCGGCCTCACCGGTGATCTGGCGCAGCGGCCTGACCTCGACCTCGGCCTGATCCATGTCGAGCAGGAAGTAGGTGATTCCCTGATGCTTCGGAGCGTCCTGGTCGGTGCGGGCCAGCAGCATGCACCACTTCGCCTCGTGGGCATAGGTGGTCCAGACCTTCTGGCCGGTGATCTTCCAGCCGCCGTCGCTCTTGACCGCTCGAGTCTTGAGCGATGCGAGATCCGAGCCCGACTCGGGCTCGGAGAAGCCCTGACACCAGATTTCCTCGGCAGAGAGGATCGGCTCGAGATAACGCTCCTTCTGGGCCTCGTCGCCGTGGGCTATCACCACTGGACCGCCCATGACCAAACCGAGGACGTTCGCGGGCAGGGGGGCATCCGCTGCACCCATCTCCTCGTTGAACAGCGTCTGCTCGATCAGACTCGCACCGCGACCGCCGAACTCCGCTGGCCAGGACAACCCCGCCCAACCGCCGTCGTGGAGCGTCTTCTGCCACGAACGGCGGAACTCGAATTCCACCTTCTCGTCGCCGCGCGGGGTCTCGCCGGGATGGTTCTTGGCGAACCAATCGCGAGCCTCGTCGCGGAACGCTGCCTCGGATTCGGTCAGAGTCAGATCCACGCCGTGAGGGTATCCCACTTGCGCCGGATCGGGGTCTCCGGTGAGGCTTAGTTGAAGATCGCGATCAGCACTACTACCGAGACGACCCAGACCACGGCAGCGCCGATCATGCCCTTGTCCTCACTGACGATCGCAGCGGTGGAGCGACTGTCCTTGCGGTCGTAGATCAGATAGAGGTACCGGAAGATCCCGTACACGACCGGCGGGAGGGTGATCAGCATCTTCGATCCGATCAACGGCGAGTAGACGGCATAGATCGAATAACTCATCACCGTCGCGGCGGTCACCATCGCGACCATCTGGTCCAGGAAAGGGATCGAGTAATGCTCTAGCACCGGGCGGGTCTTGGTGCCGGAATGCAACTCCGAGGTGGCCTCCTGCCGGCGTTTGGTGAAGCCGAGGAACATCGCGACCATGAAGGTGCAGAGCAACAGGAAGGCCGAGGCGTCGGCGTCTACCGCCAGAGCACCGGCGAGGACCCGCAGCACGAACAGACCGGCGATCGTCATCACGTCGAGGATCACCTCGCGCTTCAAGAAGAAGGAGTAGAGGGTCGTGCCGACCCCGTAGGCGAGCACGATGCCTGCGATCAGCGGGCCCTCCAGCAGCGCCGATCCGACCAGACCGAGCACGGTCAGGCAGATCGCCAAGATGACCGCCGACTTCTCGCTCAGTTCTCCTGCCGCAATCGGACGGTTCCGTTTGGTCGGGTGCTTGCGATCCAGGTCCGCGTCGTGGGCGTCGTTGATCAGGTAGCCGGCGCTCGAGACCGCGCAGAAAGCGAGAAAAGTCACGACCGCCGCCGCGATCGAAGCTGGCTCGTCGAACTTGCCCGAGAAGAGCAGCCCGGCGAAGACCAGGAGGTTCTTGATCCACTCCTGGGGCCGCATGGTGACGAGTGCGGCCTTCAAGGGGGACCGGCTGGCGGACTTGCCTGCCTTACGGGAGGGGGAAGCCATGAGGGAGGAGATTACGCGCCCCGTGGGCCGTCAGGTGGGCGCAAGCGTTCGCGGTCAGTGTCCGCCGGGGTCGACCAAGACCCCGGGATTCATCAACCCGTGCGGATCGAGTGCACGTTTGGCTGCGATCAGGGCATCTGCGAAGGGCTGTGGTCTCTGGCGGTCGTACCACTGACGGTGGTCACGCCCGACCGCGTGATGATGGGTGATCGTGGCGTCGGCGGAATCGAGCACCTCGGAGACCGCGCGCTTGATCTCGTCCCACTGGGCGACCTCGGCTCCGGGGCGCGACGGCGCGAGCACGGTGAAGTAGGGTGCCGCGCCGTCCGGGTAGGCATGGGTTATCCGGCAGCTGACGCTGGGGGAGCCAGGGCCCTCCACCGGCGTATCCGAGAGTTCCGCGGTGACCCGCCTCGCTTCCTCCAGCACCGAGCGGGTGAACTCATCGAAGCGATCCCAGGTGATCGCCGTCTCGAAGGTCTCGGTCATGACGCCAGAACAGATCAAGGCATCACGCAGGTAGGGCGCTGCGAGGAAGGCGTTGCGCCAGTCCGACCCTGCATCGTTGGAACGAGTTGATCCCTCGTCCTCGCTGTCACGCAGCTCGGGCACCCCCGAGGATCCACCGTGCTCCCGGGCGATCTCCACCGCCTGATCGAGCCTCTCGACCACCGGAACGCGCGCGGACTCGAAGCCGATGACGAGCACCGAAGAACCGTCGGCAGAAACGCCGTTGATCTCGGCTTCGGTGGCATCGAGCAGTCTGCAGTTGGCCGGCTGCAGGCCCGACTGAGCCAGGGCCCGTACGGCCGCGGCGCCGTCGAAGAAGTCCTCGAAGAGCACCGAACAGTTGGCCCGCCAGCGTGGCCGCTCGCGGACCCTCATCCAGGCATCGACGATCACCCCGAGTGTGCCCTCTGAGCCGATCACCAGGCGATCGGGGCTGGGACCGGCGCCCGACCCCGGGAGCCTCCTGCTCTTCCACTCGCCCGACGGCGCGATCATCCTGGCCGACTCGACCAGATCGTCGATGTGGGTCTCGCCGGTCGCGAAGTGCCCACCCGCTCTGGTGGCGATCCAGCCGCCCAAGGTCGAGAACTCGAACGACTGCGGGTAGTGGCGGAGAGTCAATCCATGCTCGCGCAGCTGTCCTTCCAGACCCGGTCCGGCTGCCCCTCCCTCGATCCGCGCGGCAAGCGAAACCGGATCGACCTCCAGCACCCGATCCATCCGTTTGAGGTCGAGGCTGACCACACCTGCGTGATCGGAATCCTCCGGCAGCCTCGCCTCTACCCCACCCACCACGCTGGTCCCGCCGCCGAACGGGATCACCGCTGCGTTCGAATCCTCGCACCACCCCAGAACCGCATCGACCTCTTCGGGGCTACCGGGGCGGGCGACCAGATCCGGCGGATTGGGCAGGTCACCCCGAATCGTCCGAACGATGTCGCGGTACGCCCTGCCGACGGCGTGAGAGGCGCGGTCCCGAGGCAAATCCGAGAAGAGATCGGAGAGAGTCGGCGTCGGTGTCAATCGCGACGGGGGCAGGTCCAGATCCTCGAGGTCCACCGGTTCGACCACGCCAGAAGGCTCGAACCCGAGGCGCTCGTGAACCCCCTTGGCGACCGCCTCCAATCCAGCACGGTCGGGCTGTTGGTCGTCGTATCCCCAGCCCCACCACTTGAGGGTGCGCTCGTCGCCCGGCTCGGCCATGTCGGCGAGGTTACCCGGCCGCTACCAGTGCACGCCGCGCATCAGATATGCGAAGGCGACGGCTTCGCCGGAGGGCGCTTCATCTCCCTGCTTCTTCTCGACCTGGCTCTCGCCCTTCGCGGCCTTCGACTCGGGGAAGAGCTTGTACCCGGTGTTGAGAATCGCATCGGAGGCCTTCGGAGCGATCGCATAGAGCAACTCGCCGAAGTTTCCGAGACGCGTTGCGACCTTCTTGGGCTTGGTGATCATCGCCTCGGTGATCATCTCCGCCGCCTCTTCAGGGGTGAGGGTGGGGAACGCGTCGTACATGCCAGTAGGCGCGATCATCGGGGTCCGGACCAGCGGCATATGGATGGTGGTGATGTGGACTCCGTCGTCGAGCATCTCGCTCGCGACGCAGCGCGACCAAGCGTCGAGTGCCGACTTGGAGGCGACGTAAGCCGAGAACCGCGGCACGTTGGTCTGGACTCCGATCGAACTGACGTTGACGATGTGCCCTCCCTTGCGCCCCTTGATCTTCTTGCGCATCGCGGGAAGCAGTGCCATGGTCAACTTCAGCGCTCCGAAGTAGTTCAGCTGCATGGTCCGCTCGAAGTCGTGGAAGCGGTCGTACGAGAGTTCGACCGAGCGACGGATCGAGCGACCGGCGTTGTTCACCAGCACGTCCACCCGGCCGTACTCCTCGAGCACCTCGGAAGCCATCCGCTCGATGTCATCGAGGTCGGTCAGGTCGCACGGACGGACATCTGCTTTTCCGCCCGCCTCCTCGATCTGGGTGCGAGTCTCCTCGAGCTTGTCGGCGCTCCTTGCAACCAGAACGACGGTCGCTCCAGCGGCGGCGCACTTCTCGGCGGCCGCGAGACCTATCCCCGACGAAGCACCGGTGATCATCACGACCTTGCCGCCGATCGCACCCGAAAGGGACCGGTCCTTGAACAGGTCGGGATCGAGATTGCGCTCCCAGTAGTCCCAGATGGCTGCGGCGTAGGTGGCTAGCGGTGGCGCCGAGATCCCCGATCCCTCGAGCGCCTTCTGGGTGTTGGACGAATCGAACTTGGTCGGGTAGTCGAGGAAGAAGAGGACGTTGCGGGGAATGCCGAGATCGTCGAGGACCTGATCGCTGATCCGCTTCACCGGCGGGAGACTGCCGACCCCGGCCCTGACCGCAGAGGGCACGAAGTCGAACATCTTCGAATCGATCCGGATCGCCGCCTCAGGTGCGTGGGCCGCCTTCGCCAGCACGTTCACCACTTGACCGGCGCTGAGTGCCGAGGGGTCGGTGAGGTGGAAGGTCTCACCGTCGAGGCCGTCGAGGTGAGCGATGTGATCCATCGCATCCGCCACGAAATCGACCGGCACGATGTTGATCTCGCCACCTTCGATTCCGATGCTGGGGAACCACTGCGGCAGGACGCTGCGAAGCCGCTGGATCGCCTTGAAGAAGTAGTAGGGGCCGTCGATCTTGTCGATCTCTCCGGTCTCGGAGTCACCGACCACGATGCCCGGCCGATAGACCCGCCACGGCACCTCGCACTCGTCGCGGACCACGGCCTCGGACTCGTGCTTGGTCTGGAAGTAGGGATTCGAGTCGACCTTCACGGCCTCGTCGAACATCCCCTCGGTGAAAGTCCCGGGGTAGAGCCCGGCCGCGGCGATCGAACTGGTCATGTGGAAGTGCTGCGCCTTGACCCGGTCAGCGAGAGCGACCGCCTCGCGGGTCCCCTCAACGTTCGACTTCTGCTGGGAGGCCGCGTCGGCCGACATGTCGTAGATCGCCCCGAGGTGGAAGAAGTGATCGATCTTTCCGTCGAGCTCTCCGAGCTGCTCCTCGCACCCGAGCAGCGGGGCGGTGAGGTCACCGACAACCGGCTTGACGCGATCGCCCTCGCTGCCCAACTGGACCTTGAGGTCCTCGAGTTTGCCGCGAGAGCCCTCCCGGACCAGGACGTAGACGTCGCCCTCACGCTCGAGCAGCCGCTCTATGAGGTTGCGACCGATGAATCCCGTACCGCCTGTGACGAAATAAGCCATATCTCTCGACTCCTCCTCTTCGGGGCCGGCCTCCTGAACCAACGCCCGCTGCGAAAGTTACTAACTTGAGCTAAATGACTCGACCGCGATCCACCCAACCATCAATCCGGGGTGAGCGGATCAATCAGGGTCGAGTCGTCCCCGCATGCCGGACAAATGGCCGGTCACCTGCAGGCACGTGTGCCTGATTTCATAGAGTCTTAAGTCGAGATGGCAACCGCCTCCACCGTTCAGCTGCTGATGCCCGAGATGGGCGAGTCCGTGACCGAGGGAACCGTGCTCGAGTGGCACGTCCAGGTCGGAGAAGCAGTGGAGGAAGGCCAGACCATGGTCGAGATCTCTACCGACAAGGTCGATGCCGAGGTGCCGGCTCCTGCTGCCGGAGTAGTGACCAAGATCCTCGCCGGGCCCGACGAGACCATCTCGGTGGGAGAGCCCCTCGCCGAGATCGACACCTCTGACGACGCGACTCCGTCGGCACCGACTGCCGGCTCGGACGCCGCCACGGGGGAGGGCAACGGAGCGACCGCCGGGGCAGAGGATGGATCCGGCAACGGCGCTGCGGCCAAGGCGCGGCCGCCCGCGGTAGCCCCGTCGAACGGCGACCACCGCGCCACTCCTGTCGCCCGCCGAATCGCGGCCAGCATGGGCGTAGACCTGGCGAAGGTGACCGGTACGGGTGCGGGAGGCAAGATCACCAAGGACGATGTGCTCGCGTCCGGGGCCAACGGCGCCGGAGGTGCTGCGACTGCTCCGACGCCCTCAGGACCAACGCCCGAAGGAGAGCTGCTTCCCCTGCGAGGATCGTCTGCCGCACTTGCGAAGGCGATGGACGAGAGTCGCGCCATCCCCACCGCAACCTCGTTCAGGACGCTGGCGGTCGACACCCTCGACGCCAAGCGCAGGGCGATCAACGAGCAGCTCGCCGAGAAGGGGATAAAGGTCAGCTTCACCCACCTGATCGCCTGGGCGATCGTTCGCTCATCGATCGACTGGCCGGTGATGGCCCGCAGCTTCGCCGAGGTGGACGGCAAACCCAACGCGGTCGACCCGGGCGCGACCAACCTCGGGATCGCTGTAGACGTGGAGAAGAAGGGGAGCCGCAGTCTGATGGTCCCGTGCATCGCAGGGGCCGACAAGATGGACTTCGCAGTATTCCATCGGCGCTATGAGGATCTGATCACGAAGACCCGCGAAGGCTCGCTGACCGCGGACGACTTCCAGGGGACCAACGTCACCCTGACCAACCCGGGCGGTCTCGGAACCGTTGCCTCGGTGCCTAGGCTGCTGAACGGTCAGGGGACGATCATCGCCACCGGCTCGATCGCCTACCCGCCCGAATGGCAGCAGGCCACACCGGAGCGAATCCGTTCTCTCGGAGTCTCGAAGGTCATGACCATGACTTCCACCTACGACCACCGGGTCATCCAGGGCGCCGAGTCGGGGTCCTTCCTGCGCAGGGTCGACGAACTGCTCCGCGGTGAAGACGATTTCTACGAGAACTTGGCCGATGACCTCGGACTCGACGCGCCAGCTGTCCGCGCGGCCGGACCCGCCCCTACCGCCCCGCCGACGCCCGCCGCCCCGGTCAAGGCCGGAGACCGCGAACTCCTGCAGGCGGTGCAGGCTGCCACCTCACTCCTCAAGGCCTACCGAACCCACGGACACCTGCAGGCTGAGCTCGACCCGCTCGGGTCGGATCCCGGCACCGAGCAGGCGATACAGCCGGAGACACTCAACCTCACACCGGAGTTGATGGCGGCGATCCCTGCCGAAATCCTCCGGATCGGAGTCGAGGGCGAGACGCTGCTCGACGCGCTGCCGAGAATGCGCGAGGCCTACTGCGGGCCGATTGCGTACCAGATCGAGCACATCGCATCTCACGAACAGAGAACCTGGCTGCGCCAGATGATCGAGACCGGCTCGCACCGCAAGGAACTCCCTCCCGAGCAGAAGCGGGCTCTGCTCTACCGCCTGCTCGACGTCTTTGGTTTCGAGCGGTTCCTCGAGAAGGCCTTCCTCGGACAGAAGATGTTCTCGATCGAGGGCCTCGACGTGGTGGTGCCGATGCTGGACCAGATCTTCATGCGCGCCCACTCAGACGGCGCTCAGGAGGTCGTGATCGGGATGGCACACCGTGGGCGCTTGAGCGTGATGGCCCACAACCTCGGCCGCGCAGCCGAGTCGATCCTCGCCGAGTTCGAGGGCTCGAAGCAGCTCGAGTCGGTAAAGGCAGTCGCGGCGATCCCGACCGGTGGTTCGGGAGACGTCAAGTACCACTACGGGCATGCAGGTCGCTTCTCCCACTCCTCCGGCGCCGATATCGACGTGCGCCTGTTCCCTAACCCGAGCCATCTCGAGTTCGTCGACCCTGTCGTAGAGGGTGCGGCGCGCGCCGACCAGTCGATCCGGGCCGGATCGAACCTGACCCACGACCCGACCAGAGTGGTTCCCGTACTCCTCCACGGAGACGCGGCCTTCCCCGCGCAGGGCGTGGTAGCCGAGACCCTCAACCTGCAGGCGATCGAGGGCTACGCGACCGGCGGCACCGTGCACATCATCCAGGACAACCAGATCGGCTTTACCACCGAGCCGCACGAAGGCAGGTCCACCCCGTACGCGTCCGACCTTGCAAAGGGTTTCAACTGCCCGATCATCCACGTCAACGCCGACGATCCCGAGGCCTGCGTCTCGTCGATCAGGCTGGCGATGGCATATCGCCAAAGGTGGGGCCGCGATGTGGTGATCGACCTGATCGGTTATCGCCGCTATGGCCACAACGAGACCGACGAGCCCGCCTATACCCAGCCGGTGATGGCAGCCGCGATCGCCGACCACCCGCCGGTGAGCCAGATCTACGCCGAAAGGCTGATCGCCGAGGACGTGGTCGCCACGGACCAGGTGGAGGAGCGAAAGGCCGAACGCCAGGCCGAGCTGAAATCGATCCACGACGAGCTCCGGCGCAAGATGGAAGCTGGGGACTTCGAGACTCCCTCCGCGACCGGTACCACTGAGCTGGACCGTACTCGCAGCCCGAACGTCGACACCACGGTCCCGGCCGGAAAGCTGCGGACGCTCGACGAGGAACTGGTCCGCACGCCGGAGAGCTTCAGCGTTCACCGCAAGCTCCGCAAACCCCTCGCCCGTCGCGCGGAGGCGGTCGAGGCCGGCAAGATCGACTTCGGACACGCCGAGTCGCTCGCCTTCGCATCGCTGCTTACTGAAGGGGTTCCGATCCGTCTCACCGGACAGGACACCGAGCGCGGAACCTTCTCACAGCGCCACCTCGTGCTCCATGACGAGAAGACGGGCCTGCGCTACGCACCGATCCAGAACCTGCGCGATGCCGAGGCTCCCTTCCAGATCCACAACAGTCCGCTCTCTGAGGTTGCCTGTCTCGGCTTCGAGTACGGGTACTCGGCCGCTGCACCGGACAGCCTGATCTGCTGGGAGGCACAGTTCGGCGACTTCGGGAACGTGCCGCAGGTGATCATCGACAACTTCGTTTCCTCGGGCGAGTCGAAGTGGGGACAGGTCTCGCGGCTCACCCTGCTGCTGCCGCACGGATACGAGGGGGCGGGGCCGGAGCACTCCAGCGCGCGGATCGAACGCTTCATCCAGCTCGGCGCCGAAGGCAACATGCGTATCGCGTACCCGTCAACCGCAGCCCAGTACTTCCACCTCCTCCGCCGTCAGGCGAAGATCCAGAAGGCCAAGCCACTGGTCGTATTCACGCCGAAGGGCAATCTGCGAGCCGAGGCGGCGACCTCGACCCTCGAGGATCTCGCCGAGGGCTCGTTCCAGTTGGTGATCGATGATCCGAGCGCAACCTCGAACCGGGACCGGGTCGAGAGGCTGGTCCTCTGCACCGGCCGGATCTACTACGAGCTGCAGGCCTCCGAGCAACACGAGAAGGCGGACACGGTCGCGATCGCGCGGGTCGAGATGCTCTACCCATTCGCGCAAGAGCAACTGGCTGGACTGATTGCCGAGTATCCGAACTTGAAGGAGATCGTCTGGGTTCAGGAGGAGCCGCGCAACATGGGCGGCTGGAGCGTGATGCAACGACGGATGCCCGAGCTGCTCCCCGACGGAGTGGTGCTGGGATACGTCGGGCGCCCATCGAGGGCGAGTACCAGCGAGGGCTACGCCGTTGCCCACAACCTCGAGCAGGAACGGATCGTGCTCACGGGGTTGGTTGGCAAGGCCGACCCGGCTTGAGCCGCGACACCGGTAACGGATCGGGAGGAGAGCAGGCGTTCCTGCTGCGGCCCGCTGTGCCAGGCAGGCTCTTCTCGGTGGTCAAGATCATCTCCTGGATCGAGTTGGCGCTGTTCGTGGCTCTTCTTTACTTCTGGCTGGCACCTGGCTACGAGCACGAGACCTTCATCTTCGGTCTCTCTCACGGGATCGGATTCATCGTGCTCGCGGTGATCATGCTCGTGTCCTGTCTGGTCAGAGAGGCTCCGTACCCGTTGCTGGCCGCTACCCTCACCCCCGTCGGTCCAGTCGGGAGCGTGATCGGGATAGCGCTGATAGAGAAGAGGGGGTGGGGAGTCGGAAGCCCCGACGGCTCAGCAGGCCAGGGCCGCAGCACCGCCAGACGGCGCAAAACCTGAATACACTGCGTCCTGCGTCTTTTCAAAGCTCGTTCCCGGCAGGCAAGGCCTTCGGGGACGATCGCGTCGGGAAACCCTCCCTGGCTACCGACGCGCTGGCGTGGCGGAGGTCGCGAGGACTCCCTGCCTCCCGCGACCCCGCCGCGCCGCCTCTTGCCCTCTGGGAACGGGTGCTGGTCAGGCGTTGAGATCGCGCAGGACGCGCTGAAGGATTCCGCCGTTGCGGAAGTAGGAGACCTCGTTGGGAGTGTCGATCCGAACGGTCGCCTCGAAGACGACCTCGCCGCCGCCGGCACGGCGAGCGGTCACCGTCACCGACTTCGCCTCCCCGTCGGCCAGATCGCCGAGATCGAAGATCTCCTCACCGGTCAGACCGAGGTCGGCAGCAGAACTGCCGGCCGGGAACTGCAGCGGAACCACCCCCATGCCGATCAGGTTCGAGCGGTGGATCCTCTCGTAGCTCTCGGCGATCACTGCGCGGACACCGAGCAGATTGGTGCCCTTGGCGGCCCAGTCGCGCGAAGAGCCCGATCCATACTCTCTCCCGGCAAGCACGATGAGGGGGACCCCGTCATCGCGGTACCGCACAGCGGCGTCGTAGATCGGCATCTCCTCCGCCGAATCGACCTCTGCCGAAGCGAAGTAGCGGGTGAATCCTCCCTCCCGGGAGGCCAGGCGGTTCCTCAACCTCACGTTTGCAAAGGTGCCGCGAACCATCACCTCGTAGTTGCCACGTCGGGCGCCGTAGGAGTTGAACTCGGATGGCTCGACTCCGTGCTCCTGCAGCCAGATCCCGGCGGGGCTGTCGGCTTTGATCGCACCCGCGGGCGAGATGTGGTCGGTCGTAACCGAATCCCCCAGGAAGGCGAGCACGCGGGCTTCCTCGATCGGAGCTACCGGCGCGGGGTCCCGCGTGATTCCCTCGAAGAACGGCGGGCGCTTGACATAGGTGGAGTCGGGCCAGTCGTAGCGATCCTCGGACGGGACGTCGATCGCCTGCCAGCGCTCGTCGCCGGTGAACACGTCTGCATAACTCCGGGTGAACATGTCGGCCCGCACGCACTCACCGACCACCCGGGTCACCTCCTCGGTGCTCGGCCAGATCTCGCTCAAGTAGACGGGGTCACCGTCTGGATCGTTGGCGATCGGGTCGCTGGTCAAGTCGATGTCCATCCGCCCGGCGAGGGCGTAGGCGACGACCAGCGGCGGTGAGGCCAGATAATTGGCACGCGTGTCGGGATTGATCCGCCCCTCGAAGTTACGGTTCCCCGACAGGACCGAACAGGCCACCAGATCGTTCTGGTTGATCGCCTCGGAGATCTCCTGCGGAAGCGGCCCGGAGTTACCGATGCAGGTGGTGCATCCGTAACCCACCAGGTCGAATTGGAGTGCGTCGAGGAACGGGGTCAGCCCGGCCCGCTCGAGATAGTCGGTCACCACCGTCGAGCCCGGGGCGAGGGAGGTCTTGACCCAATGCGGGCGGGTCAGACCACGCTCGACCGCCTTCTTGGCGACCAGACCCGCCGCAACCATCACGGCAGGGTTGGAGGTGTTGGTGCAACTGGTGATCGCGGCGATCACCACGCTTCCATCCTGCAGGGTTACCTTCTCGCCGCTCGCCAGCTGCACCTCGGTCGCGACCGCCGTGTCGGACCCGCGCGACGCGGGAGCGAGCTCGGCGAGACCGGCGTCGAAGGAAGACTTCGCCTGATCGAGCGAGATCCGGTCCTGCGGACGCTTTGGGCCGGCGATACTCGGCACGATGCTGTCGAGCTCGAGCTCGAGCACTTCCGAGTACTCGGCCTCTGCGTCACCTGGCGAATGGAAGAGACCCTGCTCTCGCGTGTAGGCGTCGACGAGTTCGATCTCCTCGGTGGCCCGCCCCGTGAACTCGAGATACCGGAGGGTTTCCGCGTCTACGGGGAAGATCGCGCAGGTGGAGCCGAACTCGGGCGACATGTTGCCGATCGTCGCCCGGTCTGCCAACGAGAGATCCGAGATCCCGGAGCCGAAGAACTCGACCAGGTTCCCGACCACTCCACGTTCACGGAGCATCTCTGTGACGGTGAGGACCAAGTCGGTTGCGGTGGCACCATCGGGAAGCTCTCCCTCGAGGCGAACTCCGACCACCTGCGGCAGCAACATCGAGATCGGCTGGCCGAGCATCGCCGCCTCGGCCTCGATTCCGCCTACCCCCCAGCCGAGCACGCCGAGCCCGTTCACCATCGTGGTGTGGGAGTCGGTTCCAACCAGCGTGTCGGGATAAGCCCAGGTCTCGCCTGAACGATCCGAGGTCCAGACGCACTTGGAGAGGTACTCGAGGTTCACCTGATGACAAATCCCGGTAGCGGGTGGCACCACCCGGAAGTTCTCGAAGGCCGTCTGTCCCCAGCGCAGGAAGGCGTAGCGTTCGCCGTTGCGCTCGTAGTCCCGCTCGGCGTTGAGCGCAAAAGCCCGGTTGGTCCCGAAGGCATCGACCTGGACCGAGTGGTCGATCACCAGATCGACCGGAACCAGGGGATTGACTGCAGACGGGTCGCCTCCGAGGTCTTCCATCGCGTCCCGCAGGGCAACCAGGTCCACCACAGCCGGCACTCCGGTGAAGTCCTGCATCAACACTCTGGCGGGTTGGAAGGGTATCTCGACCGAGGGCTCGGCCTGGGCATCCCATCCTGCTATCGCCTCGACATCGGCCGCACGGAAGGAGGTCCCATCCTCGAGACGGAGCGAGTTCTCGAGCAGCACTTTGAGGCAGTAGGGCAGACGCGATACGTCGAAGCGATCCGAAAGTGCATCGAGCCGCGCAACCGAATACTCCCGGCCCGAGACCTCGAGTGTGGATTTGGCGTTGAAGGAGTCCATCTGGACGGGTCGGTTACTCACCGACCAAGGTTCAGTTTAGGTGGACGGAGGGCGAGCCCGGGGGCGAGACCGACGACTAGACGGAGGGCTTCGGTGCGGGCTTCTTCGGGCCGAGCGCTCGCAAGGCCCGCCACGCTCTGGTGCGCCGAGGCAGCTTGACGGAATTGGTCCCGGGTACCGAGGAGGTGACGGAGCCCGCACCGTCCGCAAGCGCTTCGGCCTCGAGCTGACTCTGCCTCTCGGGAGAGATCTCGACCAGGTTCCACGCCAGCCCGGCTCTGGCCAGGAGACGGATCAGTGCGGCAGAGGGATCAAGCTCCCACCGACGCAGACCGTGCTCGGCTGATCGGGGAAACGCGTGGTGATTGTGGTGCCAGGACTCGCCCAGAGACGGAATCGCCAACCAGAAGACATTGGTCGAGTGATCCTCCAGCGGAAAGCGGCGAGTTCCAGAGAAGTGACAGACCGAGTTGATCGACCAGGTGACGTGGTGGAGGAAGAACAGCCTGACCAACCCACCCCAGAGCAGTCCGGTCAGCAGGCCCGCTATCTCGAACCCGTGCAGCGCGTACCCGAGGAGTCCGGGCAGCAGCACTCCCAGTACCGCGAGAGCAGGGAACTGCCTCGAGATCAGCGAGAGCGAAGGGTCTTCGAGGATGTCCTTCGCGTATCGGGAGGAATCAGCGCGGTCCTCCTCGTGGAAGATCCAGCCAAGATGAGCATGGAAGAGTCCGCGGAGACCGGACCCCTCGCCCAAGTGCGGGCTGTGGGGATCGCCTTCCACGTCGGTGTGAGCATGGTGCTTACGGTGATCCGCCACCCAGTCGGCCACCGGCCCCTCGAGCGCCATCGAACCGAGCACCGCGAGTGTGTTGGAGACCCAAGGCTTCGCAGCGAACGCCCGGTGGGTGAACAACCGGTGGTAGCCGACGGTGATCCCGAAGCCGGTCAGCACGTAGAAGACGAGGAAGAGGCCGAGATCGATCGCATCCACAGCGCGATTCCAGAGCATCACCGCCGCGAAGATAACTCCGACGAAGGGAACGACGATCACGATCAGGTTGATCGCCTTGTCGAGGCGGGACATCTCCATTGGCGGAGGTTACTACTCGCCTCCGGCGCGGCCCTCGCGACTAGCGCTTCTCGGCCTGCCGGTCCTCGAGTTCACCGACGATCCCCTCGGCTCCGCCCGCCCGCTGGATCCTGCTTGCCCACTCGGGGTGGCGATAACCGATCTCGGCGGCAACACGTTGACGCAGTGGTGCGACGGTGATCTCCGAACGGTTCCTGCGGATCGCCTTCGACACCGCCTTGGCGACCTTGTCCGGCGTCGTGGTGCCGAGCACCAGTGGCGCCTCCGACCCGGTGTCGTGGAACATCCCGGCATCGCGGACGAAACCCGGGGAGACGATCGACACACCCACCCCATCGGGGTGCAGGTCCTCGCGCAGGCCGAATGCGAGACCGCGCAGGCCGAACTTGGTAGACGAGTAGAGCGACCCACGAGGCGAAGCGACCTTGCCGGCAAGCGAAGCCATGAAGACGAGATGGCCCTCTCCTCGGGAGACGAGCTGCGGTGCGAGTTCGCGAGCCATGATCAGCGGTACCTCGAAATTGACCCTGACCGCCCGTCGCAGCTGCTCGTCGGTGAAGCTCTCGAGCCTGCCGGTACCCGGGAGGGCGGCGTTTGCGATCAGGCCATCCAGATCTCCAGAGGCCGCAATCAGACGCTCGGGCGCATCCGGCTCGGTCAGGTCTGATTCGACGACCGTGTGTCTCGCCGGGCCGCCAGGCAGCTGATCCGCCAATTGCGCGAGCGCTTCGGCGCTTCTCGCGCTGAGAACCAGCGAGGCCCCCTCCGACGCGAGTCGATGCGAGACAGCCGCGCCCAGGCCGCCGGTTGCCCCGCTGACCAGGAATCTCTTTCCCTCGATCTCCATGCCCAGCCAACCTACTGCCTGCAGGCGCCCAGGGGCCGGGAAGTTCCGGAAAATCCGGCTCTTTGACTGACCGTATTCGGCCATTTACAGGCGTGTGTGGGGCGCACCGCCGAATCCGTCTGCAAGCAGTCCCTCACATTTGCTAGGGTTCTCGACGTTGCACATAGCCGAGTCCTCAGGCGACTTCGCCAGAGGAACGGGGGAACCAAGGTTTTGGGGCGAGCCCGCCGAATTGATGAATAGGCGGGGGCGCGAAATCCTTTAGCGCCAGCCCGACAGCTAACCCCGTAGGCAAAAAGGAAATGACTCAGATCAAACGACAGAACTCGAAGCTCACCTTTGCCCTTGCGGTCGCTGCCTGCGCCTGC
>JAUMFR010000138.1:0-4354 GCA_032119755.1 Solirubrobacterales bacterium
CGATGGCGAAGACCGACCCGTAGACCATCGCGCGAGTCGCGCCCCAGACGATGTCCCCGGCGGCGAGATCCTGGACCTCCACCGGAGTGGCGAGGACCGCGTCGTACAGGCGGTCCTCGTTCATCCGCATGTAGACGTTGTAGGTGGTCTCGAAGGAAGCCGCCCATAACGCCGCCGAGGCGATCAACCCGGGGGCGAGGAAGTCCCGGTATGGAACGCCGTTGAGGCTCGCGATGTAAGTGCCCAGCCCGAAGCCCAACGCGATCAGATAGAAGAGTGGGTCAAGGAAAGTCGGCAGAAGGGCCCCCTTCCAGAGCTTCGAGAAGACCTTCGCGTTCCGTCGCCACACTGCGAACGCGAATCGGGGTTCCGGCAGCATCCGTCTACTCCCGGAGGCTCCGGCCGGTCAACTTGAGGAAGACATCCTCGAGCGTCGCTCGACGTGCAAGAGCCGACTCCAGCGGGAACCTGTCGTGATCGTGCCTCGAGAGCACGGCCTCGGCATCGTCGGAGAAGATCAGGATCGTGGCCGGCCCACGCTCGATGCCGGAGACCGATCGATCGGACAGCGAGGCGATCAGACCTTCCTCGTCGCACTCGGGCAGGGGCCGGAGTTCCAGCACCTCGGCTCCCACCGTCTCGGCGATCAACTCGCTCGGGTGGCCGTCGGCGACGATCCTGCCCTCGTCCATGATCACGAGCCGATCGCAGAGCCTCTCCGCCTCGTCCATGTAGTGGGTCGTGATGACCAGGGTGACGCCACGCTGCTTCAGCCTCTCGAGCGAATCCCAGACGGCCAGACGTGCCTGCGGGTCGAGGCCCGTGGTCGGCTCGTCCAGAACGATCAGGTCGGGGTCGGCGACCAGCGATCTCGCGATGAGCAAACGACGCTTCATCCCTCCAGAGAGCTGCCTGGGCTTCTCGTCCGCGCGATCGGCGAGAAGAGCGAACTCCAGCAGTTCCTGCGCCTTGGCCTTGGCGTCGGATCTGTCGATGCCGAAGTAGCTCGCCTGTTGCACGAGTCCCTCCGAGAGGGTCAACTCGCCATCGAGGTTGGTCTCCTGGGCGACCACGCCGATCCTGGCCTTGACCTGCCGGCGCTCCGTGACGATATTCCCGCCCAGCACCTCGAGTTCGCCTCCGCCGGGGCTGGAGAGTCCGTAGATCATCCTCATCGTCGTCGTCTTGCCGGCACCGTTAGGGCCGAGAAAGCCGAAGCATGATCCGGTCGGCACGGTGAAGTCGATGCCGTCTACGGCCACTCGGTCGCCGTACGACTTCCTCAAATCGACCGCTCGAACCGCCTCTGGGGATGAGGACGCCTGACTCATGCAGCGCTGATGGCGATCCCGTTGTTCACGACGTGGACCAGGATGCAGGGCCAGATCGAGCGTGTGCGCTCATAGATCCAGGCCAGCGCCACTCCGAAGATGCTCAACGGAATCGCCGCCGTGGGACCACTCGTCACGTGAGGGATCCCGAAAGCGATCCCCGAGAGGATCGCGGCGGGCCAGAGCGAGAACTTCGTCCTCAGGCCTGCGAACAGCATCCCGCGGAAGAAGACCTCCTCAGCTATCGGCGCTACGACCACGATCATCAGCACCGCGGTCACCGCCACGACCGTGCTGCCGTCGCGGAGGCCGAGTTGACGGGCGATGTCCTCCTGTTCCGGCATCAGCACCAATGCCGCGAAGAGCAGGGCGATCGCGTAGTAACCGAGGAGAACCAGTAGGGCAAAACCGAACTGGCGCGGACTCACGCGGCGAAATCCGAGCAGGTTGAGAGCCTCTCTAAACCCGGATCGCCTCCAGCGCAGGGCGACGAGCAACGAGAAGACCACCATGGTCAGGGCAAAGAGGAACTGCGCAGCGAGCAAAGCCGGCTTCGATTCGAGGTCCGAATCGAACGGGACGACGAGCAGCGGAGCGAACAGACCGCCCGCGATCAGCCCGCCGAACAGCACCAGGGCTGCCTCGCCGGCTCCCCACGGGACATTCCAGAGCGAACGGGAACCCTCCCGGCGCCCGTCCGATGGATTCTCCGACCGACCCGATGCCCCCTCAGTCGGAGGGTTTGCCGAGTCGACGACCCAAGCCGAGCCGAGAGGGGCCGTCCCTGCCCCTTCGCTGTCGCGGGGAGAGATCACCCACCCTCCAGATGGTGCTCGATCTCGTCCAGAGAAAAGATGACCTGCACGCCGTCCGGGAGTTCGGAATCCAGCATCGCTGAACCACGATCGAGCAGGAGCGGACGGATACCTGCGGCGGTGGCGCCGAACACGTCCTCCTCGAGGGTGTCGCCCACGTGAACCACCTCGTCAGGCTCGCAATCCGCGAGTTCAAGGGCGAGCAGAAACGGCTCGACCGCTGGCTTTGGGGAACCGGCGCGAGCGGAGGAGACGACGTCGTCGAGAAGCGAGAGGAGACTGCATCGCTCGAGCACCTCGGCCAGCGAGACGTCCCAGTTGGACAGGCATATGACAGTCAGATCCCGATCCCGCAGCCCCTCGAGTGCCCCTTGGGCGTCGGGGAAGGGCTCGAACCTGATCGCATCGACCAACAGGTCAGCAGGTATCTCGTGTCCGAGCTGTTCCGACAGGACGATGGCGCAACGATCACGCAGGTCAGCAAGCGACTCATCATCCCGGCCCTCCGATGCATGCTCTCGGTAGAAGGCCATCTCCGCCTTGACCGCAGAGACGAGTTCATCGTCCGTGATCTCGGCTGGCACCTGGGAACGCAGGCCTACCCAGGGTGGCTCGAGATCGACCAGAGTTCCTAATGCATCGATCAGAACTGCTTTTGTCGCGGTCAGTTTCTTTCTCCGTTACCTGCCGGGGGGCATAGCCTTCAACTCAGTGGATGGATCGAAGACCATGCTAGGGGAGCAATGAAAGACACCTTCTGGGACACATACGGAGATCCGATCATCGCGGCGATCGCCGTCATCGGATCGATCGTGCTGGCGTTCGCAGTGGACCGATTTCTCCTGATGAGAGCCGAGAGGGCGGCAATGAGGATGGACACAACCGTCTTCTCCCGCGAAGCGAGGACGCGACTCCGTTGGGTCAGGCGGGCCGTGTTCGTGCTGATCATCCTGATCGGGCTCGCGATCGCGCTCGAGCAGATGACCTCGGTTCGGAGGATCACCACCGGTCTGCTCGCCTCGACGGCATTCCTCGGGCTGATCGTCGGCTTCGCAGGTCAGACCGTGATCGCGAACCTCGTGGCTGGGATGCTCCTCGCGATCACTCAGCCAGCCCGAATCGGCGATTTCGTCACGGTCAGCACCGGCGAGAAGGAGACAACGGGCACCGTGGTGGACATCGCCCTGACCTATACGCAGCTCGACACCGGCGATGGGGACCTGGTGGTGGTACCGAACACCTCACTCGCGACCGGACGGGTGGTCAACCACTCGGCGGGTGACCGCAAGGCTCCGATCAAGATCTCTCTCGAGCTCTCGCCCGATGTCGATATCGGAGCGGTCCGCGGAGCTCTGGAGGAGATCGAAGGATCGACAGTCGCGCTGCGATCACTGCGAGTCGATGTTGCCGAGATAGAGCTTTCAGCCTCCAGTCTCGATACGCGTGACCGCAGCCGAGCCGAGTACGAACTGCTCGGGCGGGCTCAGGACCTGCTGAGGAGAGCGGGGCTCCTCGAGCACCAGACGGGCGTAAACGGCAGTTAAAGCCGCACCGGAAACTGCTGGGCCCGGGGGGAGAGAACGGTAGCCTTAACCGTTCATGAGTGCGCGATCACGCAGGCGGCACCGCCGCACGAGCAGGAAACGGAATCCGGCCCTCGCGACCCTCGTCGTCCTCGGCGCGGGTGGCCTTGGTGTGTTCCTGTTCCTCGGCCTCTACGCGATGGGCATCGCTGCCCAGGCACCGGCCGCCGACGACCTTCGCCCAGTCGATCAGGGTGCCAACTCCGTGATCCTCGCCTCGGACGGTTCGCGGCTTGGATACATCCAGTCAGACGAAGCCAGAACGCCGGTCACGGCGGAGGGGATGACCCACTTCCTCCGTGACGCAACGGTCGCGATCGAAGACGAGCGCTTCTATCAGCACGCAGGTGTCGACCTCCAGGGCGTCGCGAGAGCAGCGGTCTCGAACCTCCAGGCCGGTGCCGTGCGCGAGGGTGGATCGACCATCACCATGCAGCTGGCGAGGAATCTGTTCATCGACGACCCGGGTCGAAATCTCGAACGGAAGATCAAAGAGGCGAAGATCGCCGAGGAGCTGGAGACCAAGCGCTCGAAGCGCTGGATCCTCACTCAGTACCTGAATACAGCCTCGTACGGAACGGTGAACGGCAGGACCGCGGTTGGAGTGGAGGCCGCAGCCGACTTC
>JAUMFR010000139.1:0-24322 GCA_032119755.1 Solirubrobacterales bacterium
GGCTTCTTGGCCGCCGGCTTCTTGGCCGCTGGCTTCTTCGCGCCGGATTTCCTCGCCTTGGGCGCCGGAGGTACGAACTCACCCTGCGGCTTGGCGGAGCTCCGGATCTCCGCCACCGTCGCATAGGCTTGGGCTGCACTGGCTTTGACCGCGAGATCCTCCGCTCGTTTGGCGGCGCGCTCGAATGCCTCGTCTCTTTCAGCCTTGCGAGACCGCTTCTTCTTGTCGCCCAGCTCGACCGCACGTTCCTCGGCCGCCACAGCGCGGGCTGTCGCCTCTTGGAGTTTCTGGTCGGCCGCTCTGAGCGAGCTCGCTGCTTCCTCCAGCTCCGCGGCCAGCTCCTGGATGCGCGGCGCCGCCAGTGCTTCTGCCTCGGTTCGCGCCTCTCGAAGAGCGTCGTCTCTCGCCGCTTCGATCTTGTTCCTGGCTTCGGTGTTCAACCGCTCGGACTCACTCGCTAGCCGCGCGTCGGCTTCGAGCGACGCCTTCTCGGTGGCGGCCGCGATCGCCAGATCGCTGTCGCTCCGAAGGTCACGAATCGACTCTCTCCGCACAGAGCCAACCTGTCCCTTGAGCCACTTGGCGGCCCGCTCGCGAGCCGCTGATGCGGCTGACTTCCGCTCGATCTCCGCTTCTGTCGCCTTGGCAACCGCTTCGTCACGCGCTGACTCGGCCGCGGAGATCCTGGCATCCGCATCCTTCTGGAACTTTGCGATTCGGGATTCTGCATCGCGGTTCGCTTTCTCGACAGCCTTTGCGGTGGCCTCGGAGAGCTTCGACGCGTAGTCCCCTTTGAGTTCGGTCTCACTCGCGGTGAGACTCTTTCGCTGTTCGGATTCGATCCGTTTCAGCTCCTTCTCGGCTCGTGCCTCGACTTCCTGCGCGACTCTTGCCTCGTATTCGGCCTCGATCCTCTTGCTCTCTGCAGCGACCTTCTCCTCAGCGTCTCGTTCCAGCCTCGTCCTCTCGGCAGCGAGATTCTCCTCGGCCTGCTCCACCCGGCGTTCTGCCGTCTCGACCCTCTCGGCCAGTTCCTCGAGTCGTTTCTCGGCTTCCTCGGCTGCTTCGGCCGCCCCCTTTCGTTCTCGCTCGAGATCCTGCTCGGTCGCTTCCAGCTCGGAACGGAATCGCTGTTCTATGGCCGCCTGCTTCTCCTGCGATTCACGAAAGGCACGGCGTTCAGCCGCAGCCTTGATCTCCTCTATCCGCTCAGCGAGATTCGCAGCAGCCTGCTTCCTGACCGTCTCCTCCATCTCGAGTCGAGCCGAGGCGACCTCGGCCTCGGTACGGAACTCGATCCGGCGCTCGGCGTCGTCCTCGATCTCACGCCGTACCCGTTCGATGCTCTGCTCCTCCTCGGCTGTCGCGCGCACGTCGGGGGCTACGGGAGACTCGACTGACGACCCACTCGCGGCCTCGGCGTCGAAGGGCTCGTCCCAAGGATCCTGATCAGACGGTCCCGTCGAGGCCGGTGGTACTGCCTCGACACCGGTGTCGAGCGACTCTTCGACGCTGGCGAACGACTTCTCTGCCGACTTCCGCTCGGACTCGAGCTCGGCCTCCAAGGCAGCGATGGTGGCGTCGAGATCTTCGGATCCCGAACCCCCGGGGGTTCCTCGTGCGTCTCCCTCCATCACCCGCTCACTTTACGAAACATCGATCCGTCTGCTTCCGTGGGGTCTGAGTCGACCATCCCCTCCCAGGCCGAGAGCACCCTCTCCGCCATCCGTCGAGCGGTGAACGGTCCGACGCGATCCATCGCATCGATCGGCTCAGTCCTCTTTTCCAGAGCGTGTCGCGCTGCTTCGGCCCAGACGGACCGGTCGAACTCCCGTACGAGGCAGCCCTCGATCCCGGCGACCGCAAAGGGGGCGACACCGACCGGAGTCGAGAGAACGGGGACGCCGCAGGCAAGCGATTCCAGTGCAGCGAGGCCAAAGCCCTCGCTGTCTGAGGTGATCAGGACTGCTGAGCTGGCCTTGATCAGCTCCGGCATCCGCTCGGGATCCACCTCACCTGCAGTCAGCAGTTCAGACTCCGTGTCCTCGGCCACTGCCCGTGCCCGGTCCACTCGCTTTACGGTGCGATCCGGGTCGGCGGGGAGGAGCAGATACCGCCCGTCTGGCTCGAGGCCCAGGTACTTTCGGGCTTCGATCCTCGAGCCCGGGCGGAAGCGGGCGGTGTCGACGCCGCATGGCAGCACAGCTGAATTGGCCAGGAGGGGCAGCCCGCGCTTGCCGTCCTCACGGCGGAAGCAGGAGAGGGAGGCGCCCGCGGCGACCTCGGCCCGTCTTGCGACTCGGCGGGAGAGCGGTCCGACCGCAGGGTGTCTGATATCCGTTCCGTGGAACGTGACCACCAACGGGCGGGCCCCCGCTCGCTCCGCCACCCAGCCACAGAGTCCGTAGTGAGCGTGGACGACGTCGTAATGGGCAGAGCGAAGCGTTTTGCGCAGGTCGCGAGGAGCCTTCAGATAAGACCGTGCTCCGAGGGGGAAGGTGAACACGTCGACCTCCGCGCCGAGCCGTCGTATCTCCTCCACCTGATCTCTGACGAAGCGTCCGAGACGCGGTCTCGCCTCGGACGGATAGAGGTTGGTGACCACGAGTGCCCGCATTGCAGCCAGCCTATTGGCCGCGTCTGCCGTCAGTTCCAGATCCTTCACCCAAGCAGCGTCACGGGTGACCCTCTCGAAGTCAGTGTGCGAACTCACGAAAAGCGAGACGAAAGGAGTGTCGAAGATGCAGAAGATCTTCGTCAAGGCCCAGATCGCAGCGGGCCGTGTGGGCAACAGGCTGACCAGGCTCACTGCCGACCAGAACGGGCAGGGGACGGTCGAGTACGTTGGGCTGATCCTCCTGGTCGCCCTGCTGATGGTTGGGATGGTCGCGGCGATGCAGGGTTTCCAGGGTCGCCAAGGGCTCGAGCTCGCCTCGACCATCGTGGACAAGATCAGGGGTGCGGTGAGCAAGGTCACCTTCCGCTGAGAGGAGCAGGGGCGGCTCGTCCGGCGTCAATACCGTGCGGGTCGCCCTAGACTCTCGGCGCATGGCCGCGACGAACAGAGAGGACGGGCGCGCAGCGGGCGACACACGCCCGGTAGCGATCGACCCGGGGTTCGTCAGCACAGCAGATGGCTCCGCTCTGATTTCGGTAGGCGGCACGAGGGTGATCTGTACTGCTTCCGTCTCTGACTCGGTCCCCGGTTGGATGGAAGGGCGGGGCAGAGGATGGGTCACGGCCGAATACGCGATGCTCCCGGCATCCACAGGAGATCGGAAGCGACGGGACATTTCGAGCGGCAAGCAGGATGGACGTGGAGTCGAGATACAGCGCTTGATAGGGCGCTCGCTGCGGGGAGTGGTGGATTTCGAGGCCCTCGGGGAGCGGTCCGTCTACGTCGACTGTGACGTGCTCGAGGCTGACGGCGGCACCCGGTGTGCATCGATAACTGGCGGTTTCGTCGCTTTGCAACTCGCGCTGGCGCCGCTGGTCGAGTCGGGTGATCTCGAATCGCTGCCCTTGACCCAGTCGGTGGCGGCGATCAGCGTCGGGGTCGTCGACGGTTCGGGGCTATGCGACCTCGACTACCCCGAGGACTCTCGTGCCGAGGTAGACGCAAATGTGGTGATGACAGGCGACTCGGGTCTGGTCGAAGTCCAGGCCACTGCTGAACGAACGCCACTCTCCCGGGCGTCTCTCGATGAACTGATGTCGCTCGCCGAAGGGGGCATCGCGGTGATGCGCTCGGCTCAGGAGGCTGCGGTCGGGAGCCTCCCGGAGGGATGAGCGGGAAGGGACTCCCCGCTCCGTTCGATTCCCTGGTAGTCGCCACACGCAACGGTCACAAGTTGAGAGAGTTCGGCGAAGCGATGCAGGGCGTTCATCTCGACCCTTTGCCAGAGGAGGTCGCGCTACCGCCCGAAGATGGCGAGACCTTTGCCGAGAACGCTCTCGTCAAGGCTCGAACCGCCGCAACCGCGACTGGCCGCCCGGCCCTCGCTGACGACTCCGGGATCGAGGCCGCGGCGCTTGGTGGCCTACCGGGAGTGAGATCGGCCCGCTACGCGGGGGAGGACGCAAGCGATCAGGCCAACCTCGACAAGTTGATCGGCGCGCTCGCGGGCGAGGATGACCGAAGGGTCGCGTACGTCTGCGCCCTCGCGCTGGTCAGTCCCGATGGATCGGAGTGGGTGGTCGAGGGGCGTTGCGAGGGAGAACTGGTCGATGTCCCGCGAGGCTCCGGAGGGTTCGGGTATGACCCGGCCTTCGTCCCCTCTGAAGGGGACGGTGTGCGGACGATGGCCGAGCTCACCCCCGACGAGAAACACGCGATCAGCCATCGAGGAGTCGCCATCGCTGCACTCCAGAACCTGCTCGAGAGTGAGGAAGGTTGACCTTCTCCAAGGCATCCACCGCCGGTGTGTCGATCGCCTACAACCTCCTGTTGATCGCGCTCAAGGTGGTGGTCGGAGTGATTACCGGCTCGGTGGCGATCATCAGCGAGGCGCTGCATTCGATCATGGATCTGGTTGCCGCGGTGGTCGCCTTCGTCTCGGTCCGTAAAGCCGATGAGCCAGCGGACGCAGAGCACCCCTACGGTCACGCGAAGGCTGAGAACATCGCCGCCGCCTTCGAGGGCTTCCTGCTGATCGTCGCGTCGGTCGTGATCGTTGTCGAGGCGGTGAGACGCCTGGAGTCGGGGTCCGAGGTCCAGGCGATCGGTCTGGGGATCGGGGTAATCGCCTTTTCGATCGTCGGCAGCGCTCTCATTGCCTCGTTCCTGTTCCGGCAGGCTCGCAAGTACGAGTCTCCTGCACTGGAGGGAGACGCGACCCATCTGCAGGCCGATTCGCTCTCGTCCGTCGCAGTCCTGGTCGGTCTGATCCTGGTCCAGATCACCGGCAACGCGGCCTTCGACTCCATCGTCGCGATCCTGATCGCGGTCTGGATCGCGTATACGGGTGCACGAATCACCTGGCGAGCCGTGATGGATCTGATGGACCTGGCGCCGCCACCCGAGGAGATGGATGCGATCGAGAGGATGATCGCCTCGAACCGACCGGCCGAGATGGCCGGATATCACAAGCTCCGTGCCCGCAAAGCCGGTTCGCGTCGGTATGTCGAGATGCACGTGCAGTTCCGCTCCGGAACCAGTCTCGAGAAGGCACACGAACTCGCCCACCGGCTTCGTGACGCGATCGAATCGGAGATGGGCGGATCCGAGGTGCTGATCCACGTCGAGCCCGAGTCATCGGTCAAGGACCGAGGCGGCGAGTCCGCGGAGGGTCCCTTCAGGTCAGGTTGATCGCGGCGGAGAGACCGACGGCAGCCGCCACGACGCTGTATCCGCTGTAGCCGGTCAGCGCCAGCAGCAGCGTCCCGACTGCGCACAGGGCTACGACCACGATCCACAATGCTTTACCAAGTGTCACGACCGCTATTTTGCTCTTGATGCCGGACCCAAGTCCAGTCACCGCCGACAGGTCGGTCGCCTACCTGATGGAGATCTCTCCGTTGATGCGCGGTTGCGCCATCCTCGACGCCCGGGGTGAGGTGGTGGCGGCTACCGGCGATCCCTCAGCCTGGAAGGCGCCGGCCGGCGCGATGATCGCCGCGGTAGATGCGACTCCGGTTGCGGGCGGCGGTGCGACCCACGCTCATGTGGCAACCGAGAACGGCGAGGCTTTCCTGGTCCGCGAAGGGGATTTCCATGCCGTCGCGGTTTTCGAGCGGTTCTGCCTCTCGTCTCTGGTCTTCTTCGACCTCCGAGCTGCGATCCGCGACGCCCGGGGAGAGCCGGGTCTGCGCTCCTCGGACCCCGCCGGGGCGGGGGCCTGAGCTGTGCCTCCGAAGCCACACAGGCTTCTCCTGGATCGGGTGTCCGCCTATGCGGATGATGCCGCTGCCTACCTGCGCAGACGGCGACAGCGCCGTCGGCCCTTCGCCCGCGTCAGCGGACCGGGCGGGCGGGCGGAGGCCTATCCGCGAGAAAGTGAACACGGCCGGGGCCTATTCGACGCTGCCGAATCACTGATCGATGCGGCTCCACGCGGGCGCAGTCGGGCGGCTGATCCGCCAGCCCGCACCTGATGCGGATTTTCGCCGCCGGAGGCATTGTTACGGTTTCGCGACTCCAAACTGAAGGAGAAATAGATGACCAAGGCCGAATTCATAGAGCAGTTGTCCCGCGATTCCCGCATGGGGAGCAAGAAGGAAGCAGATGAAGCGCTCCACGCGGTTCTCGACACGGTTACGGATGTTCTTCGTGCCGGCGGGTCCGTCACATTCACCGGGTTCGGGAAGTTCAGCGTCGCTGAGCGTAAGTCCCGGCAGGGTGTCAACCCTCGGACCGGTGAAAGGATCATGATTCAGGGCGGCAAGGTTCCGCGGTTTTCCGCAGGTTCCAAGCTGAAGCAGATCGTCAAGGGGGGATAGCTCCCTGCCCGCGATCGGGCCCTTTTCCGACCGGCTGGCGGCGCTCACGGCAGAGCGTCGCAGTCAGGTCTGCCTCGGACTGGACCCTGATCCGGCAGCGTTGCGTGACGGTCCAGACCCACCCGGCGATACGCCGGCTGAGCGGGCCGCCAATGCGGTGGCCACCCACTGTCTCGATCTGATCGAGTCAGCGGGCGGATCGTGCGTTGCGATCAAACCTCAGGTTGCCTGCTTCGAGCGATTGGGAGCACCGGGCTGGTCGGCTCTCGCCAGTGTTCTCGACGGCGCGAGAGGGGCCGGCCTGCTGACCGTCGTCGACGGAAAGCGCGGGGACGTGCCGATCTCCGCCGCAGCTTACGGGCAGTCCATGGTGGGTTCGACCGCAACCCCGTGGGGCGATGTCGAGGGGTTGGCTGCAGACTCCTTCACGGTCAATCCGATGCTGGGCGGGGACTCACTCGACACCTTCGTTGACGCGGCCGCGCCCGTTGGAGCAGGGATCTTCGCTTTGGTTCGGACCTCCAACCCCGGAGCTGCCGCGATTCAGGACTCCGAGGGTGACGCCGAACCACTGTACGAGAGACTCGCTGCCCTGGTCGACGAGCGGGCTGAAGCGCTCACGGGCGGTGAGTCCGGCCTGAGCGGGATGGGAGCGGTTATAGGGGCTACCGCGCCCGAGCACATGGCACGACTGCGGGAACTGATGCCCCGCTCGATCTTCCTGCTTCCGGGAGTTGGTGCCCAGGGAGGCGAACCCGAAGATCTGGTGTCGGCTCTGGTGCCAGGTAAGCCGGCGTCGATCCTCGTCCCCTCGTCGAGGTCGATCGCCGGTGCCCCCGACCCCGCCGCTGCCGCCGAGGAACTGAGAGGCACCCTCTGGAGCCTCACTGCCTGAAGAGGGGATTGGCCGCTTACGGCGGGTCTACCATCGGTCGCTATGGAGAGTCGTGCGAAGAGTCAGATCACCCGGATCGCCGCGGTCCTCACACTGATCTTCGTATTCATAGCCGTCCTTGCAATATTCGCCATCGGCGGTGGGGATTCCGGTTCCTCTGGGTCGGATGATCTGGTGACGCCAGCCCCGCAAACCAGCACCGAGCCCACCACCCCTGCAGGCGAGCGGGCGGTGGCGAAGGGGTTCTACATCGTGAAGGAGGGGGACACCCTGATCCTCATCTCCGCGGCTACGGGTGTTCCACAGGAGACCCTTCAGGAACTGAATCCCCAACTGGATCCGCAGACTCTCGTCATCGGCGAGAAGATCAGGCTGCGCTGACGGGGATCGTATGAGGACTACCGGCTCTTTCAGCAGCCGCCGCGCCAGCGGCGGGCCGACCGGAGGACGGCGACTCCGGCCGCTCTGGCTGGTCCCGAGTTGTCTCGTCGTCTGCGCATCCATCTTCGCGGTGGTCTTCCTCGCGCCAGCTGACGCCGCACGGCAGGAAGGCAAGAGCGGGGGCTCAGGCAAGGCGAAGAAGGAGAAGCAACGTAAGGAGTCCGATGGTCCGCGTTACGGAGCCAAGCCCCCCAGCGTCGACGCCAAGGCCTGGATACTGATCGATGGACGAGATGGAGAGGTACTCGCTGCCCGGTCGGCGGACTCGGAGCGAATGATCGCCAGCACCACGAAGATGATGACCGCATATGTGGCGAGTCAGCTCTTCGAACCCAGAGATGTCATTCGGGTTCCGGGATACCGGGGTTCACCAGGCGAGTCCCTCACAGGCCTCCAGAGCGGAGATCGGATATCGGTCAGGGATTTGCTTTATGCGCTCCTGCTGTCGAGCGGCAACGACGCCGCCTATGCCGTCTCGAGGATCAAGCCTTTCAGCGAGAAGCGTTTCGTCGCCGAGATGAACGCAAGTGCGCGCAGCCTCGGTCTCGTCCACACCAACTTCTCGACTCCGATCGGTCTCGACGAGCGAGGTAACTATTCGAGTGCTCGTGATCTCGCCGAGTTGGCGAGGGCCGTGCTCGGCGTCCCACTGCTCGCGAAGATCGTCGATACCGAGAGCCGGACGGTCAGGTCGGGCACCCGCAAACTCAGGTTGCTCAACCGCAACAACTTGGTGCTGAGCAAGCCATGGGTCAGCGGAGTGAAGACCGGCTACACCAGCAGCGCTGGATACAGCCTGGTCGCAGCGGGGACCCGCGACAATACCACGCTGACCTCCGTGGTCTTGGGGTCCCCGAACGAAGCGGCCAGAAACGTGGCCAGCCTCGAGTTGCTCGGGTGGGGATTCTCCCGATACCGCAAGGAAGTTCCCGTGAGCAGGGGCGAGCAGGTGGTCTCCAGCGGACTCGATTACCGCGACGCCCGGATACCCCTCGTTGCGGCGGAGACCCTTCCGGTTCTGACCCGGGACGACCAAGAGGTCAGGGTCGAGGCTGACTCCCCTGACGAGATAGTCGGCCCGGTCGCCAAGGGTCAGAGGGTGGGGAGCGTGACCGTCACGGTCGATGGCGAGCCTGCGGCAACCGCTCCGCTGATCACCGGCGCAGCTGCCCCGGCTGCCACTCTGGGAGAGAAGGTCAGGACGCTGGCTCTCTCGCCACTCATCCTCATACCCATTGGATTCGTGCTTTTGCTAGTCGGGATCATTCTGATTTTCCGCAATCGTTCCCGTAGGGGTGATAATGCCAACCTGCAGTCATGATCCTCACAGTCACTCTCAACGCCGCAATCGATCGCACTGTCGCCGTGCCGAGCTTCCGACAGGGCCACAGGCACCGAGCGGTGGAGGCCAGCACCTTCGCCGGAGGTAAAGGCGTGAATATCGCCAGGAGCCTGATGCTCCTTGGCCGCCCTGTGATCGCCACCGGTCTGGCCGGTGGGCCAACCGGCGCGCGGCTGATGGAACGACTCGCTGAGGAGTCCATCCTTACCGACTTCACTTGGATCAACGGGGACTCCCGCACGAACCTCGCGGTGGTGGATCCGACCACAGGTGAACAGACCGAGATCAACGAACGCGGTCCGGATGTCACCCAAGAGGAACTGGAGCGATTCCGCGAGAAGCTGATGTACCTCGCGCGAGGAGCGAGGATCTGTGTGATCGCAGGCAGTCTGCCCCCGTCGGTCCCTCCCGAGTTCTGTGGTGATCTCGTTACGGAGCTCAACGCGCTCGGGGTGGAGACCATCCTCGACGCTGAAGGTGAGCCACTCAGCGTCGGTCTGAGGGCCAGACCGCAGGCCGTGACACCGAACCAGCTCGAGGCGGAGGAGGTAGTGGGCCACGAGTTCGCGGATCGCAGCGAGATGGTGGCTGGGCTGGACGAGTTGGTTTCCCTGGGTGCACGGGAAGCGCTGATCACGAGCGAACGCGGATGCGTCGCGTCTCTCGGGGTAGAAGGTGGGCGTGAGGTCTGGGAGGTTTCCGCTCCGGAGTTGGATCCCGTGTCGACCGTCGGGTCAGGGGATGCCCTACTCGCAGGGTTCGTCGCCCGCCGCTACGACGGAGCGACCCCCGAGGAATGTCTCAGGTACGCCGTCGCATGCGGCGCCGAGTCGACCCAGCATTTCGGTGCGGGCACGGTGGATGTGGCAGAGGTCGAGAGGCTGGTCACCTCGGTCGAGATCGAGAGCATTGCAGTCGCTCCCGTGGCCTGATCGACCTTCAGGGGGAGCCGGAAGGTGGTTGTTATGATCGATCGAGGTTGATCGACCAGCTCACACACCAGTTCGAATCGCTCGGCTTCACCTCTGTCCCGCCCCGGCCTGCCGGGGTTTTTTCGTCCGCGAACGTTCATAGGGTGGCGACGTGGAAGTAGAAATCGGAAGAGGAAAGAAGGCCCGACGGGCCTACGGCTTCGACGACATCGCAATCGTCCCCTCGCGCCGGACCCGCGACCCCGATGAGATCGACATCACCTGGACCTTGGGCCCGTACCGATTCGAGCTACCTCTGCTCGCCTCTGCGATGGACGGTGTGGTCAGCCCGGAGACCGCAGGTGTGATCGGGAATCTGGGTGGGTTGGCAGTACTCAACCTCGAGGGGATCTGGTGCAGGTACGAAGACGCGGACGAACGACTCCAGGAGATCTCCGAGGCTCCCGTGGAGAAGGCGACGCGGATGATGCAGGAGATCTACGCCGAACCGGTCAAGCCCGAGCTCATAGGCAGGCGAGTCGAGGAGATCAAGGCGATGGGTGCAGTGGCCTGTGGGTCGCTGACCCCTCAGAAGGTCACCTCGTGGCATCAGGAGGCGCTCGACGCGGGACTCGACATCCTGGTCATCCAGGGGACCGTGATCTCGGCTGAGCACGTGTCCAATACCTCTGAGCCACTCAACCTCAAGGAGTTCATCAGTGGTCTCCCCATCCCCTGCGTTGTAGGCGGCTGCGCCTCCTACAACACAGGTCTCCATCTGATGCGCACCGGCGCTGTCGGGGTTCTGGTCGGCGTCGGCCCGGGGGCAGCCTGCACGACCCGGGGGGTTCTGGGAATCGGCGTTCCTCAGGCAACCGCAATCGCCGATGTCGCTGCCGCGAGGAGCCAACACATGATGGAGACCGGCCAGTACTGCAACGTGATCGCCGACGGCGGTATGCGAAACGGCGGCGACATCTCGAAGGCAATCGCTTGTGGCGCCGACGCCGTAATGATCGGCTCGCCGTTGGCCAGAGGCAAGGAAGCTCCCGGCCGTGGATTCCACTGGGGGATGGCGACCTTCCACCCCTCGCTGCCGAGGGGGACCAGAGTGGCCACCCATCAGGACGGAACCCTCGAGGAGATCCTGCTCGGGCCCGCCAAGGAGAACGACGGAACCTTCAATCTGATGGGCGCTCTGCGTACCTCGATGGCGACCTGCGGTTACGAAGACATTCCCGCTTTCCACCGAGCCGAGGTGATGGTCGCCCCTGCCCTGCAGTCCGAAGGTAAGGCCCTTCAGCGCCAGCAGTCCGTCGGCATGGGCTCGAACGGTCGGGCAGCCGTTGCCGCAGGGGTAGCCGCCGACGATGACTGAGGGCTCCGCTCCCGCCGCCACAGCTGGCGCGGATGCGGACTCGGTTCCCGCTGGCTCCTCGTTGCACGAGGAGGTTCTTGTCCTCGATTTCGGCGGTCAGTACTCGCAGTTGATCGCACGGCGGATCCGGGAGTGCGGGGTGTTCAGTGAACTCCTGCCTCACGACGTGCCGGTAGAGCGGATCCAGTCCCGGAAGCCGAAGGCACTCGTCCTCTCGGGCGGTCCCGCCTCAGTCTATGCCGATGGTGCACCTGCTCTGCGTCCCGAACTCCTCGAACTCGGTGTCCCTGTGCTGGGGATCTGTTACGGCATGCAGTTAATGGTCCACGAGCTCGGAGGACGCGTCGAACAGGCGGAGGCAGGGGAGTTCGGCCGGACTGCACTCGAGGTGGTGGAGCCAGGGAGGTTGATGGCGGGAACCCCGGACACCCAGCAATGCTGGATGAGCCACCGGGACACGGTCTTCGAGCCGCCGCCCGGATTCACGGCACTCGCGTCGAGCCCTGAATCTCCGGTTGCAGCCTGTGAGGATCCAGCCAGAGGTCTGTACGGCATCCAGTTCCATCCAGAGGTCGTGCATACCCCGTACGGAACCGAGATACTCACGCGCTTCCTTCGCGATGTCGCAGGGTGTACCGAGGAATGGTCGCCAGCTTCGGTCATCACCGAACAGGTCGAGGCGATAGCCGCGCAGGTAGGAGAGGGCCATGCGATCTGCGGACTCTCCGGCGGGGTCGATTCGGCAACGGCGGCGCTGCTGGTCCACAAGGCGATCGGTGACCAGCTCACCTGCGTCTTCGTCGACCACGGCATGATGCGGAAGGACGAGGCCGAGCAGGTAGTGACCGCCTTCCGCGACCAGTTGCACGTCCCGTTGATCCATGTCGATGCTTCTGACAGATTCCTCGAGAAACTCGCTGGAGAGACCGAACCCGAGCGCAAGCGCAAGATCATCGGTGAGGAGTTCATCAGGGTGTTCGAGGAGGAGGCGGCGAAGATCGCCGACGCCGACTATCTGGTCCAGGGGACCCTCTACTCGGATGTGATCGAGTCTGGAGGAGACGGTCACGCGGCCTCGACCATCAAGTCCCATCACAACGTCGGGGGGTTGCCGGAGGATCTCGAGTTCGACCTGGTGGAACCGCTTCGAACGCTGTTCAAGGACGAGGTCAGAGCGGTCGCCGCCGAGATGGGTCTCCCTGAGCGTTTCGTCTGGCGCCAGCCGTTCCCGGGTCCGGGTCTCGGGATCAGAATCGTCGGCGGTGAGGTTACGCGGGAACGGCTCGACATACTGCGAGAGGCCGATGCGATTCTGCAGGAAGAGGTTCGAGCTGCAGACCTCTACCGGACCTTGTGGCAGTCATTCTGCGTCCTGCCGGTGGTCAGGTCGGTCGGGGTCCAGGGCGATGAACGTTCGTACGCTTATCCGATCGTGATCCGTGCAGTGACCTCGGACGACGCGATGACCGCCGATTGGGCGCGTCTTCCCTACGACCTCCTCGAGAAGGTCTCGAGCAGGATCATCAATGAAGTGCCGGGCGTGAACAGAGTCGCTCTGGACGTCTCATCCAAGCCGCCGGCCACTATCGAGTGGGAGTGAGCCAGAGCCCACTCCAAGTCACTGGACTCAGGAGAAGCTGTCCCACTCCTTGAGCATCTTGGTGACCCTCTTGCTGAAGGTCCCTCCCTTGTACCAACCCGGTGCCGTCCAGACCTCGAAGTGGAGGTGACAGGCTGTCGATGAGCCCGTCGTTCCCACCACGCCGATCTTCTGTCCTGTAGTGACCGTGGATCCTTCCTTGATCGGCGATCGCTTGGCGAGGTGCATGTAGACGAAGTCGTACGGAGTCTCGGCACCGTCGATGACCACGTAGTAGCCAGCACCCGATGCCTGATAGGCGTTGTATCTGACCTTCCCGCCTCTCGCGGCGACCATGCGTGTGCCGCAGTCAGCCAAGACGTCCTGACCCTGATGACCCCGGCCCGCGCCGATTCCGTCTCCGTAGGTGTGAGGTCCCCGGACGGGGAATATCCATCCGGACTGAGCCTCTTCGAGGTCCTTCTTCGTTCCGATCTTGAACACCACCTTGGAGTCGGCCTTCTGGTCGTATAGATCGATTACTCTGATCGTCCCGCTCACCGCTCCTCGCGGGATTTTCGAGAGCACCACGCCGTCTTGACGAACCGTTGGCGAACGGTCCGTCACCCTCGCTTCAGCTCTGGTCTGGAAGGAGACTGCCTCGACCTGGCCGAGGTCGTCTCCGAGGATCTTCACCGTCGAACCCGCGATTCCCACTCGAGTCTTTATGCACTTGCTCAGGCAGTTGACATCGGTGATCTTGGGCTCGCCGGGGGTGATGACACCTGCGGCTCCGGCGCTAGCCGAGCCCGCGCCGAGGCAGAGCAGGCAGACGATTCCGGCGGTACCCGCCCGGAGCCTGCTCGAGATTCCCTTTTTCGTTCTGTTTCGATCCACTTTTCCACGGCCTACGGGGTTAGCTGTCGGGCTCGCGCCGAAAAGTTGGCGCTACGCAGGTATATGTGCGATTCGCCCCCGATACCCTTTGGACCTTCCTGAGAGTTTCTCCGAGGTCCGGATATCCGAGTGGTTCCCCCGCTCGACTGAGATCTGATCTCAGTCAATTGAGCGTTGTGTTCAAAAGCCTACATCAGTGCCCCGCCGACCTCTGCATGCCGCCTGATCCTCACCCAGGTGGGCCTCGGCTTGCGAGCCTCCAGCCTCTCTCCTGCGGCTCGGGCCTTCGGCGGCTATCATCGCGCAGCCGCGCCTGTTCGGCTTCGACGCTGACCGAGGGGTGGCCTTTTTCAGATGAAGACCTACCAAGCAAAAAACACTGACCGTGATCGCACCTGGGTCGTGGTAGATGCCGAGGGAAAGACTCTGGGCCGCTTCGCGACCCAGATCGCCGATCTCCTCCGTGGCAAGCGCAAACCCACTTATACGCCGCATGTGGACGTAGGCGACTTCGTGGTGGTCGTGAATGCAGAGAAGATCCGCGTCACTGGCAACAAGCTCAACGACAAGCGCTACTGGCGCCACTCCGGATACCCGGGTGGAATTCGTTCCAGGACTCTCTCGGAGATGCTCGACCGGCAGCCTGAAGAGGTCATCCGCAAGGCTGTCAAGGGGATGATGCCCCGCAACAGGCTCTCTCGACAGCAACTGACCAAGCTGAAGGTCTACGCAGGGCCGGAGCATCCGCATGAGGCGCAATCCCCGACCGAGATGGAGATAGAAGCGTGAGCGACGAACCGAAGCAGCCGGAAAACGACGAGACTCCGTCGCCTAACGACGTTCCAGAGCCTCAGGCCGGTGAACAGTCCGCTTCTGAAGAGGCTCCGCCTGTCGAGTCCAAGAAGGGGCCCAGCGGCAAGAAGCCGTCGAAGGAGGGCCAGAAGGACGAGAAGAAGGAAGCCGTGCCCGGTGCCGAGCTCGATCCGATTGCGATCGAAGAGCCGGAAGTCGAGATGGACGCGGAGGAGAGAGCGCGTGCAGAGGCCGAGGCCGAGGAACGCGCCGAGCGCGAGGCTCAGGTCGAAGCGCGCAACAAGCCGATCGAGGTCAAGCCGACAGAGCTGTCCGCAGACGCCCGGTTCATGGCGACGGGTAAACGCAAGTCCTCGGTCGCAAGGGTGATCCTCAGTCAGGGGGGCGGAGAGTTCAAGGTCAACGAGCGTCCGTTGGAGGAGTATTTTCCGCGCCCCTATCTGCGCACGGTTGCGATGCAGGCGTTGGCCCAGACCGGTTACGAGGGAAATGTCGACGTAAGGGTTCGCGTCCACGGCGGCGGGATCTCAGGACAGGCATCCGCGGTGCGTCATGGAATTGCGCGTGCACTTTGCGAGATCGATCCCGCGCTCCGTCAAGAGCTCAAGCGTCGGGGGATGCTCTCCAGGGACGCCCGGGTCAAGGAGCGGCGCAAGGCGGGTCTGAAGAAAGCGCGTAAGCGCCCGCAGTTCTCCAAGCGCTGATCGTGTCGGATCTCTTCGGCACCGATGGTGTCCGAGGGAAGGCGGGGTACTTCCTGACCGCCGAGCTCGCAACTTCACTGGGCCGCGCCGCTGCCCTCGGATCCGAATCGGATCGACCCCGAGTTCTGATCGTGCGCGACACCCGCGAATCAGGTCCGATGCTCGCTTCGGCGCTGGCCGCAGGCATTTGTGAGGGAGGAGGGGATGCGATCCAGGGAGAGGTCCTTCCAACTCCGGCCGCATCGATCCTGGTTCGCAAGCTCGGCTTCGATCTCGGGGCCGTGGTTTCGGCCTCGCACAACCCCTTCCAGGACAACGGGATCAAGTTCTTCGGGCCCGATGGCGGAAAGCTGAGCGATCAGGCTCAGGAGAAGATGACTGCTCTGGTGAGCGATCCCGGAGTCGTTGGAGGTGGAGAACGCCCGATCGGTCGGGTGCTCGAACTCGAAGGCGGACTAGGCGACTATCTCCGTGAGGTCGGGGTGTCATTTCCGCTGGACCTCTCGGGAACGACCGTGGTTCTCGACTGCGCCAACGGTGCGACCTTCCGCGCCGGACCCGAAGCCTTTCGGCAGACGGGTGCAGGGGTCGTCGAGCTCTTCACCGAGCCCGATGGCAAGAACATCAATCTCGGCTGCGGTTCGCAGCATCCCGAGGCGCTCTCCTCCGCAGTGAAGGAGAGCGGCGCTGCCGTGGGTTTCGCCTTCGATGGCGACGGCGACAGGGTGGTCGCGGTGGATGGTTCGGGCCGGGTATACGACGGCGATGAGATGCTGGCGATCGTAGGCCGATCGCTGTCCCGCAGCGGTGATCTCGGCGGCGGGATCGCGGTGACGGTCATGTCCAACTTCGGCTTCCGACGCGCGATGGCCGAGGCCGGGATCGAGATTACCGAGACCCCTGTCGGCGACCGGCACGTGGCTGCAGCCCTGACCGAGCGTGACTGGCAGTTGGGCGGAGAGCAGTCTGGCCACATCATCTGGCGTCGGTTTTCCCCGACAGGGGACGGAATCGCCGCCGCACTCCTCTTGTTGAGCGCTCTCGGTGGCAAGCCACTTGCCGGAGCAGAGTCCTTCGAGAGACTCCCCCAGGGGCTACGCAATGTCGAGATCTCCGACCCTGCGGCGGTCGACGGAGCCGAATCCCTCTGGGCGGAGGTTGCGGCGGTCGAAGAGGATCTGGCCGGTGAAGGCCGGGTCCTCGTACGCAAATCGGGTACAGAGTCACTTCTGCGCATCATGGTCGAGGCCCCCGGTGAGGATCGGTGTGCGGAACTCCTCGAACGTCTCGTCGCGGTGGCTACAGCGGAGCTCTCCCCAACCGCTTGAACCACTGCTGCCGCTCGCGGCAGAGTCGGCCACTACCCTGTCGTCCAAGCGATGTGCGGAATAGTCGGATACGTAGGGCCACGCCCGTGCCGGGATCTCTTGCTCGCCGGTCTCGAGAGCCTCGAATACCGAGGTTATGACTCGGCTGGTCTCTCCCTGCTCGGCTCAGACGGCGAGATCGAGAGTGTTCGTGCCGTCGGCAATCTCGCCAATCTCCGTGCCGCGGTAGACAGTGAGATGTCCGCGCAGGCGCAGGCAGGTGCCGTTGCCACCACCACCGTGCTCTCTCAGGCGAGCACGGGGATTGCCCACACACGCTGGGCAACCCACGGAAGGGTTACCGAGGAAAACACGCATCCGCATACCGACTGCAACGGCGAGATCCAGATCGTTCTCAATGGAATCGTCGAGAACCACGCCCAACTCCGGCAGGAGTTGGGCGATCAGGGCCACTCGTTCACATCCGAAACCGATGCAGAGGTAGTCGCGCATTTGATCGAGCGCCACTACGACGGGGATCTGACAACTGCAGTGCGAGCGGCGTTCGCCGACCTTCGCGGCCACTACGCGTTCGTGGCCATGTGCTCATCGCGGCCAGAAGAGCTGGTCGCGGCCAGGAAGGAGTGCCCTCTGGTCGTCGGAATCGGAGAGGGGGAAGCTTTCGTGGCATCGGCCATTCCGGCGTTCCTCGCCGAGACCCGGAACGCCTTGAGTGTCGAAGACGGCGAGGTGGTGACCCTGGGTCCCGGAACGGCGAAGATCGTGGACGAAGAGGGCAACGAGGTCTCGAGGGAGACCGAGGAGGTGACTTGGGACGCAGCGGCCGCTGAGAAGGAGGGTTTCGAGACCTTCATGCTGAAGGAGATTCACGAACAGCCAGACGCGGTAGCGGAGACGATCGCGGACCGGCTGCACGAAGCCGATGCAGTCGATCTCTCGGAACTCGGATTCGAGGATGAATTCGTCAAGGGGATCAAGCGGATAGTCATCGTCGCCTGCGGCACCAGCTATCACGCAGGTCTGGTGGGGCGATACGCGATCGAGACCTGGGCGAGGGTCCCGGTGGAGATGGACATTGCCTCCGAGTACCGGTACCGCGATCCAGTCGTCAACGAGGATGATCTTGTCATCGGGATCACCCAGTCCGGTGAGACCGCAGACACCCTTGCTGCGATGAGACTCGCTCGTGAGCGCGGTGCCAAGGTCCTCGCCATCACCAACATCATGGGGAGCCAGGCCACACGCGATGCTGACGCGGTCTTGTTCACCCGGGCTGGCCTGGAGGTGGGGGTTGCCGCCACGAAGACGTTCGTCAGCCAGGTCGCGTGCATGTACCTACTCGGACTCTGGCTTGCCGAGATCCGGGGGACCCTCAGTACAGAGCGGAACGACGAGTTGGTGGCGGGCCTGAAGCACCTCCCCTCGTTGATCGGCGAGACGATCCGCGAGACAAACGATCGGGTCCTCGCGATCGCGGAGCGTGAGCGGCACAGGAGATTCTTCCTCTATCTCGGCCGCCACATTGGACTTCCAATCTGCCTCGAGGGAGCACTGAAGCTGAAGGAGATCTCCTACATTCCCGCGGATGCGTATGCGGCTGGCGAGATGAAACACGGACCCATCGCCTTGCTCGACGAGTCAACGCCCGTCATCTGCGTGGCGACCGAGAGTCCGGTCCTGGGCAAGATCCTGTCGAACGTCGAGGAGGTGAGGGCGCGCGGTGCGGACGTGATTGCAGTGGCTACTCGGGGTTTCGATGAGGTTTCGAAGGTGGCGGACGAGACGGTCTTCGTGCCCGAGACGGACTGGATCCTGCAGCCGATCCTCGCGATCATCCCCCTGCAGTTGCTCGCGTACCACGTGGCCCGACTCAACGGGATGAACGTGGACCAACCACGCAATCTGGCCAAGACGGTCACGGTCGAGTAGCCGTGGAGCCGGGGCTTGGAGGTGGAGTCGGTATCGACCTGATCGAGATCGATCGGATCGAGACGGCGCTCGATCGCCGCCCCGGTCTGGCCGAACGGATCTTCAGTCAGGGGGAACTCGCCTACGCCAGCCGCCACGCTCGGCCCGGCAGGCACCTGGCAGCGAGGTTCGCCGCCAAGGAAGCAGTGGTCAAGGCTCTGGGCGAGAAGGGGATACCCCTGTCGCAGGTAGAGATAAGCACCGATGGGGAAGGTGCTCCCCAGGTAGAGCTGAGTGGGCGGGCGTCTGTCTCCGCTCTCTCGAGAGGGCTCGAGATATCCGTCTCTCTCACCCACTCGAGAGATGTGGCCGGTGCGATTGCTCTGGCGCGGGTTTCGTCTGCCACCAGCTGAGTGCCTTTGGTCCTAGGCTGGTCGGAGTGACCGCAGATTGGTTGGATCCGTGTCTGGATGCCGCGCAGATGCGCGAGGACGATCGCTGGGCGATCGAGGATCAGGGCGTGCCCTCTCTCGATCTGATGGAGACGGCGGGAATCGCTCTGGCCGGTAAGACTGAGAGCCTCGTCCAGGCGGGACAGCGGGTCTTGGTCGTCTGTGGCAAGGGAAACAACGGAGGCGACGGTCTGGTTGCTGCCCGAATCCTCGGCGAGAGAGGCCATGAGGTCGAGACGGTGCTGGTCGGAGGAGGGGATGGGGTCACTCCCGACTCGAAGGTCAATCTCGACCGCCTCGGATCCTTCAGGGACGCGCCCGATGGACGGATCGGGGAGGTGCTTCCGGACTTCGAGGTCGTGATCGACGCGATCTTCGGCACGGGGTTCTCCGGCGAGCCGCGTGATGCGGCCGCTGCGGCCATCTCATCGCTGAACGAAGCCTCCTCTACCGTCATCGCTGCAGATATCCCCTCCGGAGTGAATGCGAGTACAGGGGAGATCAGCGGTTCCGCCGTCGAAGCTGCCGCCACCGTGACCTTTCACATGTCCAAGATCGGCCACTGGGTAGCGCCCGGCAGATGGGTCAGGGGGGATCTCGAGGTGGCGCCAATCGGAATACCTTCCGACGCCCCGGCGATTCCCTACGCGGGGCTGATCTCGGACCGGGTCCTCTCGCTGCCCCCGACCCGCAGTGCTGCGTCGAACAAGTTCACCGCAGGGAAGGTGATCATCTGCGGCGGTTCCCGCGGTCTCACCGGAGCGGTGTGTCTCTCTGCAACCGCAGCAATCCGCAGTGGCGCCGGATACGCCACGGTCGTCGTTCCTGCGGAGCTCGAGCAGATTTTCGAGGTGAAACTGACCGAGGTCATGTCAGTCGGTTGCCCCTCGCGTGAGGGAGTATTCAGAGGGGCCGCGGAGGAGCAGATCGTGGCTGCCTGCGAAGGAGCGGATGCGATCGTCTTCGGCCCCGGGATCGGGCGGGAGCCATCGCTGGAGCGCCTGCTGAGAAGCCTGATTTCACGGCTGAGTTCGCCGCTGGTGATTGATGCCGACGCATTCCAGGCGCTCTCAGGTGCACTGGCACTCATCTCGGAGAGGCGGCAGCCAACGGTCATCACCCCGCACGCGGGTGAGCTCGCTCGTCTTCTGGATAAGGATTCGACGCAGATCGCCGAACACCGACTCGAGTCAGCCCTCGAGGCTGCCCGCATCTCGAAGGCGGTCGTTGTGAGCAAGGGAGACGACACGATCGTCACGGACGGCGATCGCATCGCGATCAACCCCTATTCGACCCCGGGTCTCGCCACAGCCGGAACAGGGGACATCCTCTCGGGGATGATCGGAGCCATGCTCGCTCGTGGCCTCGATCCGTTCGAGGCCGCCTGCGTGGCGGTCAAGGCTCACGCTCGGGCCGGCCTGGCTGCCGTGGACGGGGTGGGGGCCGATTCCGTCATCGCCGGCGACGTATTGGACGCGATACCCGAGGGCCTGAAGAGATGACCGAGGCGGCATCCGGACAGCGGATCCTCGCTCGCGTCTCGACGGGCGCCATCGAGTCGAACTGCCGCAGTATCTCGCGGCGGCTGGTCGGTGGAGCGGAACTTTGCGCGGTGGTGAAGGCAGATGCCTACGGTCATGGTGCAGCCGAGGTCACCCGCGCCGTTCTTCGAGGCGGGGCAACGAGGCTCGCCGTCGCCACTACGGGCGAAGCTGAAGAGATCCTCTCGACCGTCCCTGAGGCGAAGGATGTCCCACTCGTGATCCTCGGTGCAATGAGTCCGTCTGAGCTCGCTCGGGCGGTGGCGATAGATGCCGAGGTGGGCGTCTGGACCACTGGATTCCTCGAGTCTTGTCGCGTGTTCGCCGCCGAGACCGGAAGGCCGTTGCGGGTGCACGTCAAACACGACACGGGGATGGGACGACTCGGGCAGACCGATCAAGCCGAGGTCGTGAAGATGCTCAGCTCGGCGGCGCGAGACGGGGAACTCGAGTTGGCTGGCCTATGGACCCACTTCGCGACAGCCGACGAGCCCGGAGACCCTTTTCTCGCCGAGCAGATCGAGGTCTTCTCGGAGAGCATCGCTGTCGCTCGGAGCCTGCAGCCCGGCTGCATGATCCACGCGGCGAACAGCGGGGCAACCCTCGCCGATCCCGAATCGCACTTCGACTTCGTCCGCTGCGGGATCGCGATTTATGGACTGTCTCCATACGGTGGCGACTCAGGGGAGCTCGAACTGGAGCCAGCGTTGAGTCTCGTCTCGAGGGTTGGAGCGATCAAAGATCTTCAGGTGGGTGATTCGGTCGGCTATGGCCGGAAGTGGACGGCTTCATCTCCAACCAGAATCGCAATCTGTCCCGTGGGCTACGGGGACGGATACCGGCGTTCGCTCGGCGGCGTGGCAGACGTCCTGGTCGCAGGTAATAGGGCACCGGTGATCGGAGCGGTTTCGATGGACAACATCGCGATCGAACTCGGTTCCTCGTCCGAGGTCGAGATCGGCGATGAAGTGGTCCTGCTCGGCCGCCAGGGAGAAGAAGAGATCTCCGCTCAAGAGCTCGCCGATCATCTCGGGACGATCAACTACGAGGTAACCGTAGGCATCGGTCAGCGCGTCCCGAGGGAGGTCACACCGTGACCACCCGTCGGGAAGTGGTCGCGCAGGTCAGATCCGCTGAGCCAGCAAAGATCGCGAGGGACGCGTTGAGCGGCGGCGAGCCGGTCTGGATCGTCGGGGGCGCAGTCAGGGATGCTCTGTTCGGTTCCGAGGTCGTGGACCTCGATCTGGTTGTTCCGACGGGTTTGGAGGAACGCACGGCACGGGCAGTGGCTGCTGCCGCCAAGGGGGTCGCCTTCGAGCTCTCCGCGGAGCACGGAACCTGGAGAGTCATCTCGACAGATCGCAGTTGGCATCTGGACGTTGCGGGTCTCCGAGCCAGCGATATCGAAGGAGACCTTCGACTTAGGGACTTCACCGTAAACGCCATTGCGACCTTGCTCGGAAGTGACGATGAGGTTCTGATCGATCCAACCGGCGGAGAGGGCGATGCCGAGGGACGGATCCTCCGCGCAGCGTCCAGCCGAAGCTTCTCCGATGATCCGCTGCGGCTCCTCCGGGCGGCAAGGATCGCCAACTCATACGGTCTCTCGCTCGATCCCGAGACGGTCGAGCTCGCAAGAGCGGGCTCCGATCGTGCTGGTGAGCCCGCAGGAGAGAGACAGTTCGCCGAATTCAGCCTGATGATGTCTTGTGAGGACCCGGTCCATGCCCTCGGACTCCTCGACCAGCTGGGCGTCAACTCCTATCTGCTCCCGGAACTGGAGGCACTCCGCGGCGTCGGTCAGAACCGCAATCACCATCTCGATGTGTACGGCCACACACTCGCCGTACTCGGACAGTTGCTCGAGGCGGAAGCGAATCTGGCGGAGTTCGCCGGGAGCGAGGCCGAGAGGCTCGATGAACTCCTCGATGAAGTGATCGCCGAAGAGGTCACCCGCAGGACGGCGCTGAGGATCGGGGCCCTGTTCCACGACATCGGTAAGCCGGCAACCCGTAAAGATGAGGACGGGATGGTGACCTTCATCGGGCACGATCAGGTTGGTGCCGAGATCACGCTTGGAATCTGCGACCGCTTCCGGGTGGGGAGGAGACTGACCGCCTATCTGAGCGCACTCGTTCGCAGTCACCTCCGTCTCGGTTTCCTGATCCACGAGCGACCTCTGACCAAGCGCCGGATCTACGACTACCTCAGCGCCTGTGAGCCGGTTGCAGCTGATGTGACCCTGCTCAGCGTCGCTGATCGACTTTCGGCAAGAGGGTCCGGGCCCATAGCCAGCGACGAGATGGTGCGGTCACACCTCGACCTCGCCCGGGAGATGTTCACACCCGCTCTCGACTGGCACCACGATGGACCTCCGCGTCCGCCAATCGACGGGGACGCGATAGTCGAGGAGCTCGGCATCGCGCCCGGACCAGAAGTCGGTGAGATCATCGAAGAGCTCCGCGCTGCCGCCTACGCAGGCGAGCTCTCGGGTCCAGAGGAGGCCCTGCAGATCGCTCGCGAACTCGCTGACGGCAGGCGTTGACGCGCGGTCTAGCCGCTAGGCTGCTCGCAGTGGGTAAAGAAGAAAAAATCGAGATGGAAGGGGAGATCACCGAATCTCTCCCGAACACCATGTTCAGGGTGAAGCTGGACAACGGTCACGAGGTCCTCGGCCACATCTCGGGCAAGATGCGAAGGCACTACATCCGGATACTCCCGGGTGACAAGGTCAAGATCGAGTTGTCACCGTATGACCTCGATCGGGGCCGCATCACCTACCGGTTCAAGTAGCCCTCGGTTCTTCTCTCAGGCGGTCATCTTCCGCATTCCGCGAAGCGCGAGGAAGGTGAAGAAGACCCAGATGCCGATCAGGGCCACTAGCCCCGGCCAGGTATCCGCCCAGCTGACGTCGCCGACGAACCCCTGTCGTACGGCCTCGAGGACTTGGGTCAGCGGGTTGTAGGTGGCGACCACCTTCAGCCACCCTGTGAGCAGGGGGAGCGGGGCGTAGGCAGTGGTCGTCAGTACTGCCAACAAGGTTCCCGCCTGCATCAGCGGGGCCGCCGACTGGGTCTTGAATTTGAAGGCGAGGGTCGCACCCCAAGTCGCAGCCGTCGCGGCGAGACCCATGATCATCACGGTCGCGACCAAGAGTCCGAGGAAACCGGGCCAGCGCACCCCGATAGCCAACCCGACGCAGATCACTACGGACCCAGGGATCAGGGCCCTCAGGCTCGCCGAGTAGACCAACCCCGCCAGGATCACCGGCCGCGGCGCGGGCGATGCCAGCAGCCGATCGAACCACCCCTGCTCGATGTCCCGTGCGAGGTTCACTCCGGTTGCGGCACCTGTGAAGGCAGCTCCCTGCATCAGGCTGACCGGGATGATGAAGCTCTGATACTTGTCGGCTTCGAAGCCAGGCAGCAGCGCCAGATTCCCGAACACCGCCGTCAGTCCGAGGAAGAAGATCGTGGGAGCGAGCACGCCGGGTATCGCGGCGCCGGGAACCCGGAACAACTCGTTCATCGATCGTCCGACCAGAGATCTGATCACCGGCAGGCTTGCGCTTATCGAACTCGCGCTCATCAGCCCCTCTTCAACCTCGACTTCAGAGCGAACGTGCTGAGGGTGAAGCCGATCAGCAGCAACCCTGCCATCGAGGCAAGTGCTCTCAGCGTATGCGAACCGGAGAA
>JAUMFR010000140.1:0-2665 GCA_032119755.1 Solirubrobacterales bacterium
CCCCAGAAGCCGGGCGCCAAGCCCAACTCCGGCAAGCCCGCCCAGAGCCCTGCGACCGGCCCGAGCGGAGGCATCTTCGATGAACTGGGACCGAAGTCCGACAAGGGCGAGAAGGCCGCCAAGGCTGAACTGGACAAGATCGAGGGTCGGGCGCCGCGCGGAGCCGACGGCGCGCCCTCCCGTCGCGATCCGACCCTGACCATCGCGCCTTACGGCGCAGCGCCGATCGGGGTCCCGAACATCGTGATCGACCAGTTCGAGATACCGCCGTTTTTGCTGCCGATCTATCAGGCCTGTGGAACCGAGTACGGGGTGCCGTGGCAGATCCTCGCCTCGATCAACAAGATCGAGACCGGATTCGGCACCAACCTGAACGTCTCCTCGGCAGGGGCAACCGGCTGGATGCAGTTCATGCCCCCGACCTGGGAGGCCTACGGAGTCGATGCGAACGAAGACGGCAAGAAGGATCCCTACAACCCGGTCGACGCGATCTGCGCGGCGGGCAGGTACCTCAAGGCGGCGGGAGCCGAGGACGATCTCCGCGGAGCGATCTTCGCCTACAACCACGCGGACTGGTACGTGGACGAGGTCATCCTCTATGCCAACCAGTACGCGAAGCTACCCGACGACCTGATCGGATCACTCACCGGCCTGACCGAGGGAGCACACTTCCCGGTAGCCGCCAACTCGCGCTACGCCGACGACATCTCGGAGCGCGATGCCCTGCGCCGTTCGAAGACCAACCGTGTCGAACCCGGCAATGCCGCCGACGTGGTCTCCAGTTCCCCCACTCGGAGAGGCATCAACGTCTACTCGAGGGTTGACGCTCCCGTCGTCGCGGTCAACGACGGTGTAATCCGCGAGATCGGCAAGAGCAGGAAGCTCGGCAACTACATCGTCCTGCAGGACGCCTACGGCAACCGATACACCTACGCGGATCTGGGATCGGTCGAGGCCACTTACCCGGCACCCAGGGAACGATTCGGCAAGAGGGGAAGCGACGAGGCGGACCCGGAGGCTGATCCGAGGCCCAAGCGGGCAGCGAGCGCAGGGGACAATTCCAGCGAGGAAGCGGTGCCGCCCGGTACCGAGCTGCAGGACACCAGCCGCGAAGAGAAGGCCGAGATCGAGAGGCAACTCTCGACCGAGGAAGCGACCCAGGCTGCCGAGGAGCTGCTCGGCAGCGGCCAGACCACAGCTGCTGCAGCTGCAGGTGTCTCCGAGTCGGCGCTCCGGGACTACTTCGGGACGATCCTCCGATTCGACCGGCGCACGATGGAGATGCGTCCGCTCGAGGTCGGTTCGCAGGTGACCGGCGGTACGGTACTCGGCCGGATCGGGGAGTCGGCGGCTCCACACGTCCACTTCTCGATCAAACCGGCCGGACGTGGCGCGCCGAATATCGATCCGAAGCCGATCCTCGACGGTTGGAAGCTGCTCGAGTCGACCGCGATCTACCGCGCCACCGGCAAGACACCGTTCGGCAACGGTGCATCGATCGGACAGATCCTGCTGATGAGCAAGCCGATGCTCGAGCGCAGGGTGCTGGCGGATCCGAAGCTGGAGATCTACGAGTGCGGCGAGCTGGACATCCGCTCCGGCCAGATCAATCGGCGCGTGCTGGCGTCGCTCGCCTACCTCTCGGAGCGCGGCTACCGGCTCACCATCACCTCTCTCAAATGCGGTCACAGCTACTACACGAGTTCCGGAAACGTCAGTGCGCACTCATCCGGCAACGCAGTGGACATCGCTGCGATCAACGGGGTGTCGATCCTCGGAAACCAGGGGCGTGGATCCCTGACCGAGATGGTGGTGCGCGACCTGATGAAGCTGCAGGGGACGTTGGCGGCCGACCAGATCATCACGCTGATGTCCCTCGGCGGAGCGACCTTCGCGATGGCAGACCACGCTGATCACATCCACCTCGGTTTCTCGCCGCCCTACACCAACGATGCGCAGCTGGCCCGGCTCGCCCAGGTCCTGAAGCCCGAGCAATGGGAACGGCTGATCCAACGGATAGCCGAGATCGACAACCCCAAGATCACCTCGGCCGCCAAGGCGAAGGCCAAGTCCAAGCCCAAGAAGTCACGTGGGCGCCGCGACACCGCAGACTGACCCGACTCTCGGCGAGACCCCGACCAGGGAAATAGGGAAATGAGCCGATCAGGCCCCGGTTGCAGCAAGCGCGGCTTCGAGCTCGACGACCACGTCTCCTGAGCAGACGACCTCGGCCACCTCGTCGTAGGGCGTCGGCCCCTGGGTGACGATCCCGACTTTGCCTCCGGCAGCGATGGTGATCTCGGGAAGTCCGGCCACCGGGTGGACCTCCAGCGATGAGCCGATACAGATGAGCAGGTCAGCCGCAGCCGCCAACTGGGTGGCGTGGAGCATCTCGTCCGGGGGGAGCATCTCACCGAACAAGACCACATCGGGGCGGAGTGCGCTGAGGCATAGAGGGCAACCAGCCACTCCCTGCTCGTCGAAACGCTCCTCGAGGTCCTGGAGCAGCACCTTCGCACCGCAGGCCGAGCAACTCGAGGTTCGAATCGAGCCGTGGACCTCGATCACTTCCTGCTGGCCCGCGCGCTCGTGCAGGGTGTCGATGTTCTGGGTGATCACGGCGCGGACGAGCCCGTCGCGCTCCATCTCGACCAACACCTCATGC
>JAUMFR010000141.1:0-2125 GCA_032119755.1 Solirubrobacterales bacterium
GAGCAGGCGGCTGCAGTGGAGGAGGAGAGGCTGCTCGAACTTGGAGAGGGCACCGGTCGCGGCGGCCAGAAGGGCAAACTCCGCACCGACGCTGCCGATCAGGTCAAACGCACTGCGCGTAGGGTGAGGACGCACTCGCTCGATCTCGGATTGGGCCTCTGTGCCGCTTGGTTCAGAGATCTCGCGGCGGTCGCCGGAGGCGGTGCGGATCTCGTCTTCAATCGCGACCGGTCGTATGAGTTGGCCGCCGACGCCGACGGGTTGAGTGCCAGTCGCGCCGCCGAGGCGGTGGCGCTGGTCAACGACACCCGTCGTCGGCTGGGGCTCAACGTCTCCGAGGACCTCGCGCTCGATGCACTCTGGTTGAGACTCGGCTCGCTGCTCAGCCGCTGACCGACGATCGAATCGGGATCCCTCGCCGTGTCGGCCTCGCACGGAGGCTCCCTCCTGGGTGCTGGTGTGCCTGTACAAATGCTCAGAGCGGATGGCAATCAACGTGGACATGGAGCCTGGTCGGCCTCGAGGCCGTAGGATCGGGATCAGGGTGTGGCTCGCCGCCGCCTTCGTAGCGGTCTCGCTGATCACGGCGGCCGCCGTGTATCTGTTCGCCAACAACTCTGCTGGCACCACTCTCTCCGACCAGGCGTCAGACCTTGCGTTCGGTCGAACCTCCAAACTCGCAGAAGAACTCTCCGGGCTCGATCAGGCCCAGGCAGACGAGGTGGTCTCCGACTACGCCGGTGAGGCTTTCGATGTCTATGTAGTCGACAGCAACGGAGAGACGATCGCTCCGCCGAGCGCGTCGGCTTTGATCGAGAGCGTTCCCGGCTACCGGGACGCGATCGCTACGGCCGAAGGTGGCGCCGGCTACCGGCGCACCCGGGGTGACGAGACGGTCGTGGGGATACCGATTTACACGGCCACCACCGTGAGCGGTGTAGTGGTCACTCGATCCGAGCCGCCCGCGGTCCTGAGCCGGGCCTTCGATGATCTCCGCTCGGACAGACTCAAGGCTCTGGGTGCTTCGGTCGGGATAGGGATCCTCGTGGGTTTGCTGGTCTCCTCGCTGATTGCGGTGAGGGTCCAGCGACTGGCACGGGCGGCCGAGAGGATGGCGGGCGGTCGATTCGGAACGCCGCTGCCGCCCGGCGGAAGCGACGAGATCGGCGACCTCTCACGTTCGCTCGATGCGATGCGCCAGGCGCTGAGCGGCAGCTTCACCGCACTCGCGACCGAACGCGACCGTCTCTCGGCGATCCTCGAGGGCTTGAGCGACGCGGTCGTGGTGGTGGGTGAGGACGGAGTGGTGAGGTTCTCCAACCCGGCTGCCCATCAGCTCTCGCGTGAGGGACAGCCGGCTGCTTCCCTGATCCCGTTGCTCAGGGAAGCATCCGAGTACGACTCGGCGGAGGATTCCGCGCTCCGTATCGACGAGAGCGTTTTCGCCGTCCAGGCCCGCAAGGTGGGAGCCGAGCATGCGGTGCTGGTGGTTGCCCGCGACCGCACCGAGGAGTTCGAGCGCGAACGTGCCGAGCGCGACTTCGTCTCGAATGCAGCGCACGAACTCCGCAATCCCCTGGCCGGGATCTCGGGCACGATCGAGGTCTTGCGCGGCGGAGCCAAGGACGACCCGGAGGCCCGCGATCGGTTCCTAGAGCGGCTCGACTCCGATGTCGAGCGGATGACCAGACTCACCCAGTCGTTGTTGGCACTGGCCAGCGTAGAGGCGGGACGTGAGCGTGACACCAGCGAGGTCGTGGATGTCTCGCTCGCTGCCCGCGAGTCGCTGGCAGCGGTCAATGCTCCAGAGGGTCTCGAGTTGCGTGAGGAGATCGAGCCGAATCTGGTCGCACGTGGCGATCCCGTACTGCTGCGTCAGGTCCTGATAGGGCTGCTCTCGAACGCGGTCAAGAACACCGATGCTCCTGGTGTCGTTACGATCCGCGCGTTGCGCGTAATCGGAGAAGAGGTGAGGCTGGAGGTCGAAGACACCGGCAAGGGAATCCCTGCCGAGGACCAGCCGCGCGTATTCGAGCGCTTCTATCGAAGTGAGTCCGCGCGAGGCGTAGAGGGTTTCGGCCTCGGCCTCGCTATCGCCAAGCGCATGGTCGACCTGATGGGCGGG
>JAUMFR010000142.1:0-3959 GCA_032119755.1 Solirubrobacterales bacterium
CTATCAGGCGGACCGTTGGCACTTCCATCATCGGATGGCGAACATCGGCTTCTCCCAGCGGCGGACCCTCGCCTACCTCTACGGGTGGACGCTGGTCCTCGCAGGTCTGGCGCTGGCCCTGCGCTTTATCCCATACAGCGACGACCGGGGCAACTTCGATCTGGCCTGGACGATCGTGATGGTGCTGCTGATCCTGCTTGCGCTCGCAGCCAGCGTCTACGTGATCGTGGTCCTGGAGATACTGAAACTGCGACGCATCCGCCTTCGTCAGGCCGGTGGTGGCAAGGGCAAGGCGCGGACCGCGGCGGTCGACCAGGGGGTGGTCAGGGAACTCGAGACCGGCCGGTTCGAGACCAGAGACCCGAAGACCGGTAAAACCTCTCGCCTCGACCCCAATACCGGCGAGATGAAGGTGGTGGGCGGAGGCGGGCGTAAGCGCTCCACGCCCACCAAGCGCAGCGGTTCGTGACCCGTTCCTGAAGTCGCCCGCCGGCGCCTTTCGGATAGCATCAGCCTTCGCAGGCCAACGGATGCAACCTCCACGCGTCCCGGCTGCGTTCGGATCGCATCACCAGGCCAACCACGGCCACAACCAAGGGAAAAATTGAGCTTTCTACGCTGGTTCGACATCGCCGTTTTGGTAGCCGCTTTGCCGGTATTCATCGCGCTCGATGCGCCGTTGGTCGGTTATGCGGTCTGTGGAGGTGTTTGGATCGCCACCCGTTTGATCCATCTGTTCGCTGAGCGCCGTGCCAAGCGTTCGCTCGCGGCCGGCAACCGCAGGGGCGCAATGGGACTGATGGCAGGGGCCGGGCTGGGTCGGGTCTGGCTGATCACGCTGGCCGTGCTGGTGGTCGGGCTCTCTGATCGTGAGGCCGGTCTGTCGGCTGCGCTTCTCGCCGCAGCCTTGGTGACCTCCTACTTGATCGGCCAAGCCCTTTGCAGGCTGCTCGAGGGCGACGAGTCGGAGGCCGAGGGCGGAGCGGTGGCCCGATGAGCACTCGCGTAAAGGTCCTTACTGGGATCACCATCTATCTCCTGGTCGCCGTGGCGCTGGCCGTGATCTTCGGCAGCTCCGGCAAGAACGAGGCGTTCAAGCCGCAGAACGAGTTCAAGTTGGAGCCGTGGATCAACATCAATCTCGCCGGTATCGACTTCTCCATCAACAAGGCCGTGATGTACCTGATGATCGCGAGCATCCTCACCATCACCGTGATGGTCGCGATCGCGCGCAAGATGCAGCAGAAGCCAAACCGGACCCAGACGGCCGTCGAGGTCGCCTACGACCTGACCCGCAACAACATCACCGGTACCAACCTCGACGGAGCCCTCGCCCGTCGCTGGTTCCCGTTCCTCGCCGCGGTTTTCTTCTTCATCTGGTTCTCGAACATGATCGGTTACCTGCCGCTGCCCACCAACACCGAGCACACGGTCAACATATTCGGGCTCGAGATGCCGGCCTTCGCACTCTACGCGGCGACCGCGAACATCTCGATCCCGCTCGCTCTCACCCTCGTCGTCTGGTTCGGATACCACGTCGAGGGGATCCGAGCGAAGGGTGTGTTCCCCTACTTCGCCAGTTGGCTGCCTTCTGGCCTCGAGGACATGAACCCGTTCGGCAAGGCCGCCATCTTCATGATCGAGGTCGTCTCGCAGTTCGTGCGGCTGATCTCGCTTTCCGTTCGACTCTTCGCGAACATCCTCGCCGGCCACCTCCTCCTGCTCTTCATGGGCGGTGGCCTGGCGGTCCTCCTCGGTCTCTCCGCTCTGGGCGCGCTGACGCTGCCCATGGCACTCGCCTTCTTCCTCTTCGAGGTGGGCCTGGTGGCAACGCTTCAGGCGTTCATATTTGCCACGCTCACAGCGATCTACGTCGGCGGCGCTGTCGCCGAAAGCCACTGACCAAATACGAAAGGAGCCTCATGGATCTGTCAACAATTTCGCCGCTTGTGGCCGCTATCTCAGACGATGGCATCACGGCCGCCGGTAAGGCGATCGCACTCGGTGTTGGTGCCGGTCTCGGATCGATCGGAGCCGGTATCGGAATCGGAATCATCTTCGGTAAGGAGATCGAGTCCGTGGCCCGTCAACCCGAAATGAAGGACGAGCTTCAGAGCATCCGTTGGCTCGGGTTCGCTCTTACCGAAGCCGTCGCCTTCTACACCTTCATCTTCGGTCTGATCGCCTTCTTCCTCTAGGCCGACACGAATGGAAACGCTGTCACAGATAGGCAATTTGGTCCTAACGGCCGCGGAGACCGCCCCTACAGAGGAGGGCGGCAGCTTCCTGGTCTCCCCGTCACTGGGGCTGATGATCTGGACCCTGCTGATCTTCGGGATCACGATGTGGATCCTGAAGAAGCTCGCCTTCCCCAAGATCCAGGAGGCGCTCGACGAGCGTGCTGCCAAGATCAACGAGTCGATCGATGCGGCGGAACGCTCGAGGGCCGAGGCGGACAAGGTGCTCGAGGAGTATCGCGCCCGTCTCAAGGAGGCCCGCGAGCAAGCTGACGACATCGCCGAGCGAGCCCGCAAGGCAGCCGATACGGCCGTCGCCGAGGCCACGGCTCAAGGCAAGGAGAAGCGCGAGGAACTGATCGAGGCCGCGAAGCGCGATATCGAGGGAGAAACCCGTCGGTCGCTGGAGCGGATTCGCAAGGAGGTCGCCGACCTCACGGTACTGGCCACCGAGAAGGTCACCAAGCGAACCCTCGACTCCGAGGACCACAAGCGTCTGATCGACGAGGCTCTGGCCGAGGTCGATTTCACAGCGCTCTCCGGCAGCGGAGCAGCGAAGGAGTAGGCGCATGCCGATGGAGGAGATATCGCGTGTCTACGCCGATGCCCTGTTCGGGGCGGCAAAAGACGCTGGAAAGCTCGACGAGGTCCACGACCAGTTGGGTGCCTTCGCTGATGCAGTCGCCGATAACCGCGAGATGTCCGTGTACCTGTTCAGCCCTTACTTCTCCTCGGCCGAGAAGAAGGAGGGCATCTCCAAGGCGATTGCCGGAGCGGATCCGCTGGTGACGAACTTCCTCGACCTGTTGGTCGAGAAGCACCGGATGCCGGCGATCTTCCGTATCCGAAAGGACTTCGACGCCCTCTGGGCCAAGGAACGCAAGCTCCTCGAGGTCACGGTGACCAGCGCGGTCGAACTCGATCCCGAGATCGCTTCGAAGATCGGTGGAGAGATCGAGCGTCAGACCGGGCAGACGGTCGAGTTGAGCGTCCAGGTGGACCCCGACGTACTGGGTGGACTGGTGGTGCAGGTGGGGAACATGGTGTTGGACGCAAGCGTCAAGAACAGGCTCGAGAAACTTCGAAAGAACGTCGCCACGGCGGCCTAGGAAAGGAATTCGAAAGAAACCATGGAGATCAAGCCCGACGAGATCGCAAACATCCTCAGGCAGCGCATCGAGGGAATGGAGTCCGACGCAGCCGACCTCTCCGAGGTCGGAACGGTGCTGGAGATCGGTGACGGAATCGCCCGCGTGCACGGCCTCGACAACTGCATGGCGCTCGAGATGCTCGAACTGCCCCACGACGTGGTCGGCCTGGCCCTGAACCTCGAGGAGGACAACGTCGGTGCGGTGTTGTTTGGCGAGTGGGAGAAGATCTCTGAGGGTGACACCGTCAAGAGGACCGGGCGACTGCTCGAGATCCCGGTAGGTGATCAGTTGCTCGGCCGCCTGGTTGATCCGCTCGGCCGTCCGCTCGACGACAAGGGTGAGATCGTCACCACCGAAACCCGCCCGGCTGAGTTCAAGGCCCCGGGAATCGTCCAGCGTCAGCCGGTCACCGAGCCGATGCAGACCGGCCTCAAGGCCGTCGACTCGATGATCCCGATCGGTCGCGGCCAGCGAGAGTTGATCATCGGCGACCGTCAGACGGGTAAGACGGCGATCGCGATCGACTCGATCATCAACAACAAGGACTCGGGAGTCATATCTATCTACGTCG
>JAUMFR010000143.1:0-10031 GCA_032119755.1 Solirubrobacterales bacterium
GGCGGCGGAGGCGGCAGCTGCCGCTGAGGCCGAGGCAGCCGACGAGTCCGAAGAGGCCGAAGAGGCCGAGGCAGCCGACGAGTCCGAAGCCGGAGACGGTTCGAGCGATGAGTCCTCCGGCGGAGACGAGGAGGCAGAGGCGGATGCCGCCGATGAGGACTCGAATGAGGAGGCATCTGCCGAGGAGGACGATGCTGGTGGATCCGACGAAGTCGAGGCTGAGGCTGAGGCCGGACAAGGCGAAGAGAAGGAGTAAGCGAACAGGGTGGCGAAACGGCGGGTCCATGAGATCGCGAAAGCGAAGGGGATGACGAGCAAGGAACTGCTCGCCGCCCTCCATGCCGCCGGGATAGAGGCAAAGGCCGCCCAGTCGAATGTCGAGGAAGCCGATGCGGAGCGCGCCCTTTCCGGGGCCGGGGAGAGCCCGAAGGCAGCTGTTGTCACCGAGGCCGAGACCAAGCCCGCGACCGCCGATTCATCACCCGCCGAGAAGACTGCCGCGAAGGCCTAGGCGGGAGCAGGTGGCAAGAAGATGCGGCGCGTAGTAATCGACTCTCAGGCCTCGCGCCGCGATCAGCTCACCAAGAACCAGCCACCGCCGCGAGCGCCACGCCGACGTGGAGGCAGGCGCCGCAAGCCTGTCCTCGAGGAGCCGGTCTCGGAGGCCGATAAGCAGCCTGAGGTAATTCCGGCGACCAAGGTCAATTCCGGCGCCACGGTTCGAGAGGTCGCCGAGTTGCTCGGTCTCTCATCAGCAGAGGTGATCAAGGCGTTGATGGAACAGGGCGAGATGGCCACGCTGACCCAGACCCTCACCGACGAGTCGGTCATGGCGATCGCCAAGAGGTTCGAACGCGATGTAGAGATCGTCACGGCCGCCGAAGAGGAACCAGATCTACCCGAGTACGACGATGACGATACGTCTCTGGTCGAGCGCCCACCCGTCGTGACCGTGATGGGGCATGTCGATCATGGTAAGACCTCACTGCTCGACGCCATCCGCCAGACCGATGTGGTGGGCGGGGAGGCAGGTGGGATCACCCAGCACATCGGCGCCTATCAGGTCCGGCACGACGGTCACACGATCACCTTCCTCGACACACCGGGTCACGAGGCGTTCACCGCCATGCGAGCAAGAGGGGCGGGGGTAACTGATGTCGCGGTGATCGTCGTTGCGGCTGACGACGGAGTGATGCCTCAGACGCTTGAGGCCGTAGATCACGCGAGAGCCGCCCAGGTACCGATGCTGATCGCGGTCAACAAGGTCGACAAGCCCGACTCCGATCCGAGCCGGGTTCGAAACGAACTCGCACAGCGGGATCTGACCCCTGAGGACTGGGGCGGGGACACCGTCTACGTCGATGTGTCAGCCAAGACCAAAGAGGGACTGGACAATCTGCTCGAGATGGTCCTCTTGGTCACCGAGCTCGAGGAGCTCTCAGCAAACCCTGACGCCCCGGCAAGTGGGACGGTGCTCGAATCAGAGCTCGACCCAGGCCGAGGGCCGCTGGTCGGTCTACTCGTAGAGCGAGGTACCTTGCGAATCGGTGACGCGGTCGTATCCGGCGCTCAGTGGGGGAAGGTCAGAGCGATGCTCGACCATAACGGCAAGAGGGTCGAGGAGGCCACACCTGGGATGCCGGTGGAAATCCTCGGTTTCGACGGTGTCTGCGAGGCAGGTGAGCCCGTCCGTGTAGTCGAGAACGAGCGCGCGGCCCGCCAGGCGGCCGCTGAGCGGTCCAACCGTCTGAAGACAGAGGCGCTCGCCAGGCGCCAGGCCCGGAAGGTCACGCTCGAAGAGGTGTTCGAGAAGGCGAAACAGGGTGAGCTCAAGGAACTCAACATCGTGCTCAAGTCAGATGTGGCCGGCTCGCTGGAGGCTCTGCAGGATGAGATCGCAAAGGTCCCTCAGGAGCAGGTTGCGGTCAACGTCATCCACGCGCAGACCGGAGGGATCAACGAGTCCGACATCATGCTCGCCTCGGCATCCGACGCGATCGTGATCGGATTCAACGTCCGCCCCTTGGTGGAGGCCCAGCGCGCCGCCGCATCAGAGGGTGTCGATGTGCGTACCTACACGGTCATCTACAAGGTGACCGAGGAGCTCAGAGCGGCGATGGAAGGCCTGCTCGAGCCTGAGGAGGTCGAGGAAGTAACCGGGCAGGCGGAGGTGAAGGAGCTCTTCAAGGCGTCGAAGATCGGAACGATCGCCGGTTGCGAGGTCACCAGCGGAAAACTTACCCGGGGGGCAAACGTGCGTTTGGTCCGCGAAGGGACGATCACCTGGACGGGCTCACTCGCGTCCTTGCGGAGATTCAAGGACGACGTCACCGAGGTCGACGAGGGCATGGAGTGTGGAGTCGTGCTGGATGGTTTCGCTGACGTGAAGGTCGACGACGTGCTCGAGTTCTTCGATATCAAGAAGATCGAGAAGACCCTGGAGTAATGGGGCCGTGGGCCCCGGCAATTCCTGCGATGACCACCTCACGGATGCGCAAAGTCAACGAGGCTCTTCGCGAGGTGTTGGCGGAGGCGATCTCCTCGGAGATGAAGGATCCCCGGGTCGGCTTCGTGACGGTGACTCAAGTCGACACCTCCCCTGACCTGAGGGCAGCGAAGGTGTACGTGAGCGTCCTAGGGACTGCAGAGGAGAAGGAGGATTCACTGGCCGGGCTCGAGTCCGCCCAGGGTTTCCTCCAGTCCCGCATCGGTGCGGAGATGCAGATGAAGCGAACTCCTACATTGAGCTTCCACTACGACGAAACTATCGAGCGAGGCGACCGGATCTCCCGTCTGCTGGAAGACTGAAAGATATGTCTTCTCTCACCGCAGACACCGCAGCCACGGTCGAGCGCATTCGCTCCGCCGGGAAGTTCCTGCTGACCACGCACGAGAACCCCGATGGGGATGCCTTGGGATCGATGCTCGGGATGCAGCGGCTGCTCGAGTTATCTGGCAAGGACTCCGTGATGTTCCTCGCGGCCAAGGAGTTCCCTTTGGCAGTGGAGTACCAGTTCCTGCCACTGGAGGAGGTGTTCCATGAGGCCCCGGCCGATATCGCAGATCGCACGGTGATCTTCCTCGACTGCGGAAACATCGATCGCATGCCGGTCGGGTTCCTCAGCACCGATGGTGAAACCGTTTTGAACATCGACCATCACCACGACAACACCCGATTCGGGGATGTCAATCTGATCGATCCCGATGCCTGTTGTACGGCTGAGATCGTCTGGAGGCTTGCGCACGAGATCGGCACGGAGATCGACTCCGCCATGGCCGAGGCCCTCTACGTCGGACTCGTGACCGATACCGGCAAGTTCATGTATGAGAACACCGATGAGACGGCGCATCGGATGGCCACCGAACTGATCGGCTGTGGAGTCCGGCCGAACATCATCTACAGACGGCTATACGAGCACGCCCCGATAGAGAAATTGTTGCTCCTCGCACGTGCCCTCTCTTCGATCAAGAGGAGTGAGGATGGCGAGATCGCGACCGCCTACATATCTCAGGCCGATTACGAGCAGACTGGTGCATCGGAGACCTTGACAGAGGGAATCATCGACTCGCTCAGGACGCTCGACGGCACTAGGATGGTCGCGGTCGTGCGGGACAGGGCCGCCGGAGAGGGCTCTGCGCGCAAGGTGAGTCTTCGTGGAACCGATCCGTTGGTCGACGTTTCCGCAATCGCACGCTCGCAGGGGGGAGGGGGCCACCCGCGTGCCGCCGGCTTCAGCACAGACCTCGAATACGAGGAGATTCTGGAGGTGCTGCGGAATGAGCTCCCGTCAGATGGATGAAACTCCAGCCGCGCTACTGATCGACAAGCCCGCCGGACCTACCTCACACGATCTCGTCCAGCAGGTCCGACGCGACTTCGATGCAAAGGCAGGGCACGCCGGGACGCTCGATCCATTCGCCACCGGATTGATGATCTGCCTCCTCGGCAGGGCCACCAGGCTTCAGCGATACCTGCTCGGTCTGCCCAAGATCTACGAGGCAACCGCCAAGCTCGGTTGGCGCTCGAGCACCGGCGACCCCACCGGCGATCTCACCGAAACCGGCTCGATTCCCGAGTCACTCGACCTCCCGGTGGGGACGATCGAGCAGCGTCTGCCCATGACCTCAGCGGTGCGGGTGGACGGCGAACGCCTCTACCGCCGCGCTCATAGAGGCGAGGAGATCGAGACTCCGGTTAGAAAGACCGAGATCTACAGGGCCGATCTCCTCTCGAGTGATGGCGACCGTGCCCGATACGAGATCGAGTGCGCCTCGGGTACCTATGTCCGGACCCTGATCGAGACCCTCGGTGACGCCTACTGCGAGGATCTCCGCCGCACCGGGATAGGGAGATTCGAGGTGCCCGCATCCGGATCGTCTCCACTGTCTTACGGGGAGCTACTCGCCTTCATGCCGGAGCGACGCGCCGACGAGGAGGAGGCAAACCGGGTCGGGCACGGGTCTCCGATCGAGATCGGAGACCTCGACCCGACACTCATCCCGGATGGAGAATCCGGTCCGGTTCGCATCACGACCAGCGATCAGGTGCTCGCTGTGGCGAGGGTCGGCGACGGGGGGCTGCTGAGGCCCGAGGTCGTGCTGGTATGAGCATTCGAGTAGTTCCCCTGCCCGAGGTCGAGTCCGACGCTTCCCGCAGGGTTGCAGTTGGCTTCTTCGATGGAGTGCACATGGGCCATCGCGCCGTGATCGAAGGCGCCGACACCGTGCTGACCTTCGATCCTCACCCTCTCGCTGTCTTGAGGCCCGAGGCGGCCCCGAAGATGATCATGAGTGCGGAGATGAAGCGAGACGTACTCGCGGGGCTCGGGGTAGAGGAACTGGTCGTGATCCCGTTCGACCGGGAGTTCTCGAAGCTGACCGCAGCGGAGTTCATCGACCAGGTGCTGGTGGACAGACTGGGAGCTGAGTGGGTCTCCGTCGGCGAGAACTTCCGCTTCGGTGCCGGAGCCGAGGGCGACGCCGTCATGCTCGCATCCAGGCCGGAGTTCGAAACCAGGGTCGCGCCACTCGTCGAGATCGACGGTGAGACCGTCTCGTCCACGCGGGTGAGGGCGCTCGTCGCGGCGGGAGATGTTGCGGCGGCTTCACGCTGTCTTGGGGGCCCATTCATGCTCGAGGGGGAGGTGGTCCCGGGGGATCAGCGTGGTCGCGAGTTGGGGTTCCCGACCGCGAACGTCGTTCCCTCGAACGATCTCGCCTGCCCTGGACACGGCGTCTATGCCGCGTTCGCGAACGAGTATCCGGCAGCGGTAAACGTCGGGGTGAGGCCGACCTTCGAAACCGGCAGGGGTGTACTGGTCGAGTCCTACCTGATCGATCAGGATCTCGATCTCTACGGGCAGACTCTCCGGGTTGCCTTCGTCGAGAGGCTCCGCGGGGAGCGGCGCTACTCTGGCGCCGAGGAACTGATCGACCAGATGAAATTGGACGTGGAGGATGCTCGCACGGCTTGTGCAGCATTTTCCTCCTCCTAGGGTATGGTTCGCAGCCGTGAGTTTGACCAAAGAACAGAAGACCGAACTGATCGGCAAGTACGGGCGGTCCGGGACCGATACCGGTTCTGCCGAAGTCCAGGTTGCGATGCTGACCGAACGGATCAACGAGTTGACGGAACATCTTCGCGGTCACAAGAAGGACCACCATTCACGGCGTGGGCTGTTGAAGTTGGTCGGAAAGCGCCGGCGCCTCCTCAAGTATCTGGAGCGGAACGATCTCGAGGCGTACCGCTCGCTTGTATCCGAGCTCAACCTCCGCAGCTGAGACCGAGTTGATCGAGCCAGGGAGCAACGCGCCCGATTTCAGTCTCCCGAATCAGGACGGAGAAGATGTGAAACTGGCGGACTTCGCTGGCAAGCGACTCGTCCTTTGTTTCTATCCGGGTGACTTCTCGAGCGTCTGTAGCGATCAGCTTTCACTCTACGAATCCGTCAAAGAGGATCTTGCCGAGGCTGGAGCCGTAGTCGTTGGCGTCTCGGTCGACTCGGGCTACTGTCACGCGGCCTTTGCCGAGAAGCTCGGCCTGTCCATGCCCTTGTTGGCCGACTTCCACCCCAAGGGAGAGGTTTCCGCCTCCTTCGGTGCCTACTCGCCGGACTTCGGATGCTCCAGCCGCAGCCTCTTCCTGATCGAGCCTGACGGTGTGGTCTCCTGGGTCCATCACTCGCCGCCTCTGGAAATTCCGGGCGCCAACCTGATCTTCGACGCGCTGTCGCCCTGAGCGCCGGGATGGCCGACCTGACCAGTGCGCAGGTGCCGCCGGTCGGACCCGAGGACCATCTGCGAGGGGAAGGCCAGGAGGTGATCCTCTACGTGGATCTCGCCTGTGCGCACTGCGCGGCGACTTGGCAGGGGATATCGGATCTTTCCCTGACGATCTGCTTCCGACACTTTCCTCTTCCGTCGCAACACCCACGCTCACCCTTGCTCCATGCGGCAGCCGAGGCCGCCGCACTTCAGGGCGGGTTCTGGCCCTTCGTCGATCGCCTATTTGCCGACCGGGGGAGGACGGATGACCCTCATATCTGGGAGGCAGTCAGCGAGATGGGGTTCGATCTCGACCGTTTCCAGCGAGATCGGCGCTCTACACAGGTGGAGGAACGTGTTCAGCGAGACTTCAGGTCCGGGGTCCGCGCAGGTGTCTCGTCCACACCCGGTGCCTTCGTCTCAGGCGTGGCGGTGACCCCACCTTTGCACCGTGCGCTCCGCAGCCTGTCCGGGAACTGAACCTTGGGCGCTGGTGTGTAACCTGCGACAACCAGAGAACGAGAGTTCTGAAAGCAAAAGAGTCGCCAACCGGGCGGCGTGAAGGGAAAAGTGAATAGATGAGCATGTTCGACGTGAGCCGTGTCTCGCTGGAGGTTGGCGGCAAAGAGATTTCTTTCGAGACCGGAAAACTCGCCCGACAGGCGAGCGGAGCGGTAGTTGTCAGATCAGGGGACACCATGGTCCTCTGCACCGCGACAGCAGGCAACGATCGGGATGTCGACTTCCTGCCGTTGACGGTAGATGTCGAGGAGCGCCACTACGCTGCCGGCAAGATCCCTGGTTCGTACTTCAGGCGTGAGGCAAGGGCCGGTGAAAAGGCAACTCTGACGGCACGTCTGATCGACCGTCCGATCCGTCCGCTTTTCCCCAAGGGTTGGCACCGTGAAACTCAGCTCGTCTGTCAGACGATGTCCGTGGATCACATCAACTCCTATGACATCCTCGCGATGAACGGCGCTTCGGCGGCACTCGCCGTCTCCGAGGTTCCGGTTGCCGAGCATGTCGGTGCGGTCCGGGTCGGCAAGCTCGCGGGAGAGTTCGTCGTCAACCCCGACGAGGAGTCCCAAGAGGATCTAGACCTCGATCTGGTGGTTGCCGGCACATCGGAAGCGATATTGATGGTTGAGGCTGGCGCCAACGGAGTCTCCGAGCAGGAGATACTCGACGCACTCGACATCGCACACGCGGAGATCAAGCGGCTGTGCGAGGCGATCGAGGAGCTGCGCCAGAAGGCTGGCAAGCCGAAGGTTGAGATGGAGCCTCCTCAGGTCGATGAGGTGCTGATGACCGAGATCAGGGCTTCGCATGGCGCAGCGATAGACGAAGCTACCTCGGTCGCCGAGAAGCTCGCCCGCCAAGACGCGGTCGCAGCAGTCGAGGAGCAGGTGGTTTCCCAGTACGCGACTGCCACTGGCGACGAAGCCGCCGATGCCGCTCGTGCGGCCGAGGTGAAGTCACTCTTCGCCAAGATCGAGAAGGACATCGTCCGTAAGCGGATCGCCGTCGACAAGAAGCGTCCAGACGGACGCGCCCAGGACGAGATCCGGCCGATCGAGTGCGAAGTGGACGTGGCTCCCCGGGTGCACGGGTCCGCTCTGTTCACTCGCGGTGAGACCCAGATCCTCTCGAACGTCTCTCTGGGCACGACCCGTATGGACATGAAGGTTGACAATCTCGGCCTGCAGGAGCGCAAGCTCTTCTGGCACCACTACAACTTCCCGCCATTCTCGGTGGGAGAGGCCGGCTTCATGAGGGGACCGAAGCGTCGTGATATCGGCCACGGGGCACTCGCTGAACGGGCTCTGGTTGCGACCATCCCCGACGAAGAGGACTTCCCGTACGCGATCAGGGCTGTCTCGGAGACCCTCGAATCGAACGGATCCTCCTCGATGGGTTCGGTCTGCGCCTCTTCCATGGCACTCATGGCGGCCGGCGTCCCGGTCAGTGCGCCTGTTGCAGGCGTCGCCATGGGTCTGATCAAGGAGGGGGACGACTACATCGTCCTCACCGATATCGCTGGAGTCGAGGATCACCTCGGCGACATGGATTTCAAGGTCGCCGGTACTGCCGAGGGCATAACGGCCCTGCAGATGGATATCAAGATCACCGGTGTCACCTTCGAGATCCTGCGCGATGCTCTCGATCAGGCCTTGAAGGGTCGCCAGTTCATCCTGGGGAAGATGGCCGAGGCGATCACAGGTCCGAGGGAGCAGCTTTCGCTCCACGCGCCAAGGATTACCTCCCTGCAGATCGACCCCGAGAAGATCGGCATGGTCATCGGTAAGGGCGGCGAGACGATCCGCTCGCTGTGCGAAGAGTTCGAGGCGGAGATCGACGTCGAGGATGACGGCACTGTCAGGGTCTACGCACCGACCGGAACCCTCGTGGAGGCCTGCGTGGATCGGATCGAGGGCATGACCAAGGACGCGGAGGTGGGCGATACGTTCAAGGGCAAGGTCGTGAAGACGACCACCTTCGGCGCCTTCGTGGAGATCAAGAAGGGGACGGATGGCCTGCTTCATATCTCCAACGTGAAGCCAGGTGAGCGTGTCGGTGCCGTCGAGGATGTCCTCAACGCTGGCGATGAGATCGATGTCACCGTGGTCGAGGTGGACAAGGAGCGGGGGAGGATCGGCCTGCGACTTTCCGAGGACCCGGATGTCGCCGGTAAATCCGCAGAGGAGCTCGCGAGTGTCGGCACCGGTGACAACGGACCGGGCGGTGGCCGTGGTCGCGGCGGGGACGACCGCCGGGGCGGCCGTAGCCGCGAGAGGGGCGGGCGCAGGCGTTGAGCGCGTCGGCGACCAGGACCACCGAGCTCGACTCGGGGGTCAGGGTGGTCACCGAGGCCGTTCCGTCGGTTCGCTCAGTGGCGCTCGGCCTTTGGGTCAGGACGGGCTCGCGCGACGAGTCCGTCGAGCAAGCGGGGGTGTCTCACTTCCTCGAACACCTCTTGTTCAAGGGCACGAAGCGCTACACCGCGATCGAGTTGAACGAGAGGTTCGACTCGCTTGGTGCGGCGTTCAACGCCGCCACCAGCAAGGAGACGACCCACATTCACGCCCGCTTCCTCGATGAGCACACGGAGGAGGTGTTCGACCTCATGTCGGAGATGATGCTCCAATCGACGCTCCCCGAGGCCGAGGTAGATTCCGAGCGGCAGGTAGTGATCGAGGAGATCGCGATGTACGAAGACGAGCCCCAGGACAAGGTCCACGACGTATTGGACAGGGCACTCTTCGGCGACCACCCGCTTGGACGCAGGATCATCGGCAGCGCAGAGGTGATCGGCGAAATACCTGTTCCCGATATTGCCGCATATCACGCCGACCGCTACACGGGTCCGAATCTCGTGGTGGCCGCGGCTGGCAACCTGAGTCACGACGACATCCATGCGCTTGCAGAGAGACTCGTAGTCGCAGCCCCAGGCGAGGTCGATCAGGACCCTTCAGAACCTAGGGAGCGACCGCGAGGGGTGGCCTTCCAGACCAAGGACACGGAGCAGTACCACTTGTGCCTCGGCGCCCCCGGACTCAGCAGATCGGATGAGCGCAGGTACACACTGCGGGTGCTCAACACGTTGCTCGGCGGAGCCTCGTCGTCCCGGCTCTTCAAGGAGGTTCGGGAGAAGCGCGGCCTCGCCTATTCGGTCGGATCCTATGTCGCTGCCTACCGAGAGACCGGGATGATCGGACTCTATGTGGGAACCAGAGAAGATCGGGTATCTGAGGCGATGCGGGTGGTGG
>JAUMFR010000144.1:0-4337 GCA_032119755.1 Solirubrobacterales bacterium
GAAGCGCAGGGCCAGCGCCAGACCTGCGAGGACCAGCGTCCACCCGTAGAGGTAGGCGAGGGTCCGCCGCTGGGAGAAGCCGATGTTCGCCATCCGATGATGGAAGTGCCAACGGTCCGCCTGATAGATCGGACGCCGGTACTTGAGGCGCTTGGCGACCACGAAGCCGGTGTCGAGGATCGGTACCGCGAGGATCAACAGCGGGAGGGCGAGCGCGAGAGCAGCGTTGGTCTTCAGCGAGCCCAGGATTGCGACGGTCGCGAGCAGGTAGCCGAGCAGGTTCGATCCCGTGTCGCCCATGAAGCTGGAAGCAGGAGGGAAGCCATGGCGAAGGAATCCGAGCGAAGCGCCGGCCGTGAGCGCCGCCAGCACACCAGCCTCGAAGCGTCCTAGCGAAATGGCGATGATCGCGAGGGTGACCCCCGAGATCGCGCAGACCCCGGAGGCGAGGCCATCTACGCCGTCGATCAGGTTGACGATGTTGATCACGGCCACGATTCCGAAGATCGTGATCGGATAGGCCACCCAGCCGAGACTGAAACCGCCGATGAAGGGAAGCGTGGTCACATCCACCACCACATCCCCGAGGAAGACGGGTATCAAAGCACCGAAGATCTGACCCCCCAGCTTGGGTAACGCGGGAAGTTCGTAGACGTCGTCCAACACACCGACGCCGGTGATCACCACCGCACCTCCGAGGATGGCGAAGGTCTGGCTGTCGTAGGGGAGCCAGATCAGACCTGCGGCCAACACCGCGACCAGGATGGCGAGGCCGCCGAGCTTGGGTGTTGGCACATCGTGCAGCCCCCGCTCGGAAGGCTCGTCGATCGCCCCGATCCGCCTCGCTATCGACTCCGCCGAGGGAACCAGCAACCACGCAACGCTTGCCGCGAAAAGAAAGGAGAGAATCGCGTCCCAGGTGGTGAGGCGCATCAGGGCATTGTCACCGACGGAGCGGACCTAGCGGGCGATCCGAAGGATCGCCTCTGCCAGCGGGCCGGGATCACGCGGGTTCAGCGGGCCGACCGGTGCCTCGCGCTTGCGCAGATCGATAGCCGAGGCGTCGATCAACACCTCGAGCCTACCCTGAGCGATCAACTGCTCATCCACCGCTCCCATCCTGCCGGCGAAGATCGTGTAGACGGGGGTCCCGAGCGCCACCGCCTCTCGATTCATCGTGCCACCGGCGCTGACCACCAGATCCGCGTAGGCGATCAGGCTCTGAGCGTCGATCGCCTGGTCGGGGACTATCAGCGAAGGCGCAGCGAGCGCGTTCAGCCGTTCCCGCTGCGCATCGGTCCGCGGGATGACCACCGAGACCGTCCCCGCCGCGCCGGCGAGACGCTGGATCACGGCTTCGTAGAGGGGGTTGTCAGCGTGGTACTCAGAGGTCTCGGGTGGCGGTCGAACGACTACTACGACGGGATCCCCTTCTATTCCCAGCGAAGGGATCAGTTCGGGATCGGGCTCGAAGTCGGCGAGGTAGTAGTCCTCCTTGAGGCCGACATAGCGGAAGAGCCGATCCGGCCGGGCGCCGGCGGCTTCCATCGCAGGCACCGGGATCGCATCGGGAGCGAGGACCAGGGCTGCTGCACGGAAAGCGATCCTGCGCTGACGGCCAGCAAACTCGTAGTCGTTCATCTGGGCCAACGGAATGCGGAGCGCCCGCGAGACCAGAGAAGCGTCCACCGATCCATGGGCAAGGGCCAGGTCGAACCCCTGCTTTCGAGCCCAGCGATATAGGGCGGCGCTCCGGCCAGCGAGTGCGGTGACCTTTCCGACCTTGCCGGCACCTCCGTGCTCACCGAAGGACTCGTAGGGAATGCCGAGCAGATCGAGGATTCCCTCGGTTTGGCCGTAGTCGCGGGCGGTCACGACGACCTCGTGACCGTCGGCCGTGAAACGCTCGATCAGCGGCCGCAGGACCAGCGGGTGCGCCGCGGCCGTGCAGTCGACCCAGATCCTCACCGGACCCAGGCCTTACGCCGCTGCTGGAGTGAGCTGCGGGTAAAGCGGGTACTTCTCGGCCAGGGCACGGGTGCGCTCGCGAAGCGCCTCGCGCTCGGACTCGAAGTCATCGGCAGTAAGGGCAGCGGCGATCACCTTGCCGACCTCTCGCATGTCGTCGGCATCGAAGCCGCGGGTCGTCAATGCGGAAGTACCGATGCGAAGGCCCGACGGGTTCATGGGCGGCTTGTCGTCGAAGGGGATTGAGTTGCGGTTGACCGTGATCCCGACAGCCTCCAGCCGGTCTTCGCCTTCCTGACCCTCGAGACCAGTCGGGTTGAGGTCCACCAACACGAGATGTACATCGGTGCCTCCGGTCAGGACCTCTGCCCCGCCCGCGATCAACTCCTCTGCGAGCGCGCGGGCGTTCTCGATCGTCTGGCGCTGACGCGCACGGAAGGCTTCCGACTGGGCGATCCTGAAGGCCACCGCCTTGGCTGCGATCACGTGCATCAGCGGACCACCTTGCTGGCCCGGGAACACGGCCCGGTTGAAGTCCTTCTCGTACTCCTCGCGGGCGAGGATGATCCCGCTGCGCGGACCGCAGAGAGTCTTGTGGACGGTGGTGGTGACCACATCGGCATGCTCGACCGGGTTGGGGTACTCGCCAGCGGCGACGAGCCCGGCGAAGTGAGCCATGTCGACCATCAACTTCGCACCAACCGAGTCGGCGATCTCGCGGAAGGCACCGAAGTCGAGCTGGCGGGGGTAGGCCGACCAACCAGCGATGAGCAGCTTCGGCTTGTGTTCATTTGCAAGGCGCTCGACCTCTTCCATGTCGACCAGATAGTCCTCGCGGCGCACGTGGTAGGCGGCGGGGTCGTAGAGCGTGCCGGACACATTCAGCTTCATGCCGTGGGTCAGGTGTCCGCCGTGGTCGAGAGCCAGGCCGAGGATGCGATCGCCGGGGTCGAGCAGCGCCATGAAGACCGCGTTGTTGGCTTGGGCACCGGAGTGGGGCTGGACGTTCGCGTACTCGGCTCCGAAGAGCTCCTTGGCGCGGTCGATCGCCAGCTGCTCGGCGATATCCACCTGCTCGCAGCCACCGTAGTAGCGCTTGCCCGGATAGCCCTCCGCGTACTTGTTGGTGAGGACCGAGCCGACCGTCTCCAGGATCGCTTGAGGAGCGAAATTCTCGGAGGCGATCATCTCGAGGGTCTGTTGCTGGCGCGAAATCTCCCCATCCACTGCTGCGGCGATCTCAGGGTCGACCTCGGCAAGGGGTGCTGTCTGGAAGTCTTCGGGCAATTCGGTCATCTCAGTCTCCTCTTGTTCTTTCGACGGCGGAAATCTCCTCGATCCGGCGCTCGTGGCGGCCGCCCTCGAACTCGGTCTCGAGGAATCGCGAAATGATCCCCTCGGCCTCGGACTCGGTGAGCCTGCGCCCGGCAAGCGCCAGCACGTTCGCATCATTATGACGGCGGCTCATCTCGGCTTCTTCGGGGTCGTGGGCGTTGACCGCCCTGATCCCGTTCACCTTGTTGGCGACGATGCTCACTCCCACGCCCGATCCACAAACGACGATGCCGCGCTCGGCCTCGCCATCTGCCACCAGGTGGGCGGCCTTTGAGGCAAACACCGGGTAGTCCACGGAATCCTCGGAGTCGGTTCCCACATCCACCACCTCATGGCCCTCTGCCTCGAGGACGGGCTTGATTGTCTGCTTCAACTCGAAGCCTGCGTGGTCTGAACCGAGAGCGATCTTCACCTGAGCGAATCTATCAGTGGCCATCCCGGACTCCCGGCCTCGTGCCGGCCGAACGGCCAGCCAAAAATGGAGATGGGCAAAGGATCCGCTCGGTCAGGGCGGATTCGAGCCTCGTTGGCCCTCATGGCCCCAGGCTCGCTCGGAGATCCTCATCCGAAACCGCCCCGGGCCTGATCACCTCCCACCGACCTCGGGATTCATAGTCACAGAGGTCGACCACGGTGGATGCCTCTCCCAGGAGCGGGCCTCCGTCGATTGCGAGATCGACCTGATCCACGATCGACGGGTCGATCCCGGAGAACTCCGATGAGGGCGGCGAGCCCGACAGGTTGGCCGAGGTCTGGAACACCGGCAGCGGCATCCCCTCGAGCGGACCGTCGAGCAACCTCACCCCCAGACGCTCCGGATCCTCACGGCAAGCCAGTGGGTAACGGCCAGCCGGATTCGGGAGGATCAAGGTCAGCGGACCAGGCAGAAGTGTCCCGACCGCTTCGGCAACCCGAGGGGTGAGTCCGGCAACCAACTCGCGCATCGCAAGCGGCGAGAAGTAGAGGACAGCGGAGCTCTTTCCCTCGTCACGCCCCTTGATCCGATGGATTCGATTGATCGCTCTCTGATCGAT